>JAFTIY010000003.1 GCA_017456665.1 Clostridia bacterium
CGCCAAGCGGTAAGGCACCGGATTTTGATTCCGGCATTCGTATTTTCAAATCCTGCCACCCCAGCAAATTATACACGGTCAATTATATCAGTAGTTAGAGCACGTGACTTTTAATCACGGTGTCCCGCGTTCGAGTCGCGGATGGATCACCATATGCGCCTTTAGCTCAGTTGGTAGAGCAACTGACTCTTAATCAGTGGGTCCGGGGTTCGAGTCCCCGAAGGCGCACCATAGGTCTTGTTTATGCTTTTAAGTTAAGGTGTGAGCAGGCTCGGTGCGTTGTAGTGGCATACCAACAGCTTAAGTTTGCCGCTATAATTATGCGGATATGGCGGAATTGGCAGACGCGCTAGCCTTAGGAGCTAGTGTCTTCGACGTGGGGGTTCGACTCCCTTTATCCGCACCATTTTGTTAGAATAATCTTGGTACAATATAGGTATCAAGATTTTTTTATTTTTTAGCGCAACAAATAAAAAAGTTGAGCTATAAGTCGATTATCGTAATATTTGTGAAGTTTATTGGGGAAAATGAATTCAAAGGGCGAAAGAATTTTAAGCGCATTATCAAAAATAATTTACGCAATTTATATAGGTTTACTTATTTGGGTGGTAATGCTAAAATGTAATTTAGTAGATTCTATATATCAGGCTTATTTGTTTGTGAGTGAGCAAACCTTAAGCGAAAGGTTTTTAAGGTTTATAGTTCCGTTTAAAGACTATACAGAGCAAATTTTTAACCATCAAATATCTACTTTGATAGAAGACGATATATTAAACGTATTAATATTTTTTCCATTTGGCTTATATACCGCTTATTTTTTAAAGGGCAAAAAATTAGCGAAGTTAATTGTAGTTACCCTGTTAGTTAGTTTATTTTTTGAGTTTTTTCAATTGTTTAGTCTGCTCGGTTCTTTTTCAACTAAAGATTTAATAACTAACTTGCTTGGCTCTGTTTTTGGTTATTTATTGTATAGGCTAATATATAAAGAACAAAACGGTAAAATAAAATTGCTTATACTCAATGTAGCGTCGCTTGCAGTAATTTTTATTGTTGCTCCTATTTTTGTATATGCAATAGTTAACACCGTTAAAAATTTTGATATTTACGTTGACGTAATTTTAAGAAGATTGGTTGTTTAAAAAGCGTTAAGTATGGCATAATTTACTAAAGTGTGTTTTTGTGTAAATAGCCGTTAAATGCGCTATAGGGCAACTAAAACCGTTAATAATATTACGTTAAAACTTTTTATTTGGATGTTAATAAGGACAAACTATGATAAGAAAAATTATAAAAATAGATGAGGAAAAATGTAACGGTTGCGGAGCTTGTGCAAAGGCTTGCCACGAAGGTGCGATCGAAATGGTAAACGGAAAGGCAAAACTTGCTCGCGAACATTATTGCGATGGGTTAGGAGATTGCTTACCTGCTTGCCCAACGGGCGCTATTACCTTTGAAGAAAGAGATGCTCCCGCTTACGACGAGCAGGCAGTAATTCAGGCTAAATTAAATAAGGCGGGCGTTTTACCCTGCGGCTGCCCCGGTACGCAATCAAAGGTTATTCAAAGAAGCAAAATTTCGGCTAAACAAGGGGCTATAGCTGCAGAAAGTCAACTTTCGCAGTGGCCCGTTCAAATTAAGTTAGTACCTGCAAATGCACCTTATTTTAAGGATGCGAATTTATTGGTAGCGGCCGACTGCACCGCCTATGCCTACGCTAATTTTCATAACGATTTTATTCGTAATCACGTAACTATAGTGGGGTGTCCAAAGCTTGACGGCGTAGACTATTCTGAAAAGCTAACTCAAATAATTGCAAATAACGATATTAAGAGCGTTAAGGTGGTTCGTATGGAAGTTCCTTGCTGTGGCGGCATAGAAAATGCGGTAAAGGTGGCTTTAAAAAACAGCGGCAAGTTTATTCCTTGGCAAATCGTTACCATTTCTACTTCCGGCGAAATTATAGATTAGAATTTATAGGTTTTAGCATTAAAACGCGTGTGTATAATTAAGGTAAAAGTAGGTCTTTAAAAAAGGCCTACTTTTTATATGAAAAGATTTAAAGTAAGTTTAATCGAACACTCAAAAGTAAGGCTATAAGTTGATTAACGCCTATTTTAAGTCTTTTTGTTTGGCTCTATCACAACAAGTGGCTGATAAAACAAGCTTTATCTACTGCGTAATAGTTCGTTATTTACAAATTTTTATAGTTCCTTTATGCAGCAAGTACGCACCCTTATAAAAATTCACAAAATGCTTGACATCTATTACTTGTATCTAAAACTTGTTTTAGGCTGTTACCAAAGTATTCTTTATTTTCTTTAAAAATCAACCATTGTTTGTGACATCGCCTTTTGCTTTTGATTTTACACTTTAAAGGTATAAGTTTGCGCCAAAAATAAAACAAAATTTTACAAAATTTTTAAAATATGCGTGACAACGTTATTTATTTATAGTATAATAAATAGGCATTAAGCTTAACTTTGCCTAATAATTTAAACTTAAGAAGGAGATGAAGTATGTACGATTTTTTAAAAAGCACGGCATGGGGTATGCAAAAGCCTACAGCTTACGGCCCTTTTCATTTAACGTTTTTAGTACTTGGGCTTGCCGCATGCTTGCTATTTGCATATTTGTTGCGCAAAAGCAATGAAAAAACGCACAAGGCAATTTTGCTTTCGGTTGGAGTATTTTTAATTGTATGTGAGGTTTATAAGCAGCTATTTTACACCTACTACATAGGTGAAGGGGAGTATCAATGGTGGATTTTTCCCTTTCAATTATGTTCTGTTCCCATGTATTTATGCACTATAATTCCCTTTGTAAAAAACAAAAAAATAAACAAAGCTCTCTGCTCCTTTTTAGCAAGCTTTAATTTGCTTGGGGGATTTATCGCGTTGTTTGAGCCGAGCGGATTATCACACGAGTACGTTACGTTAACCTTGCACGCTTTTATTTGGCATATAGTTTTGGTGTTCGTAGGGTTTTATTTGATTGCTTCTAACCGCACGAGCGGAAGCATTAAAGAGTTTAAAAGCGCCGTTATTATATTTATTTTGCTCGCGTGCATAGCTCAAACTATAAATATAGTTTTTCGTGAGCACAGTATAAAAATGTTTTATATAAGCCCCTATCATTCTACGCCGCTTATCGTTTTTAAGCAAATTGAAGCGGCTTGCGGTTGGTTTGTAAATATGATCGTTTACGTAATTGCGTTAACGCTGGGTTCTTTTGTTTTTAACAGAATAAATTGGCTTATTAATAAAAGGGTATATAAAGGCGAATTGGCAAAAGAGTGCAATCAATAATAAAAGGCTATTTATTAAGCAAAATTCAATTTTTTGCCTAATTTAAATGACAAATTAAAAATTTTATGATATAATTGACCTGCGCTAAAATCGTTAAGATAACAAAAAACGGGCGCACTTTGCTTGCAAAATAGAAGGAGTAAAATGAAAGAATTTTTAAAGTTTGTAAAATTCGTATTGTTTTCAATCAGTGCAGGGTTAATTCAATTTGCGTCGTACACTTTATTAGAGCTTTTTACCGATTGGAGCTATTGGCCGTGCTATCTTATTTCTATAACTTTATCGGTTATATGGAATTTTTATTTCAACCGCAAATTTACCTTTAAAGCGGCCAATAACGTGCCGGTAGCGATGATAAAGGTTGCCGCCTTTTACGCGGTATTTATTACCGTAACCACAGTATTTGGCGATTATTTAGTTAAAACTTACGAGATAAACGGTTTTTTAGTTACTGCAATCAACATGGTTTTAAACTTTGTTTTAGAATTTTTTTATCAAAGATATTTTGTATTCACAAAGCCTAAAGAAGAAAAATAACTATAAAAAAAGCAAGCATATTTGCCCGCTTATAAAATAAATCGTAAAACATAAAAGTGGCGTTAATTAACCTATAGCGCCACTTTTTATATTTATTAATCAATTTTTTTAACAGATCCGCGTTGTATAAGGGTGCAACCGAGTGATGCGCGTTGCGAGCTTAATCCGTTAATCATGCTCTCTAAAATTCTAAAGGCTTTTTCGCCGATTAAGTTAAAGTCTTGCCTAACGGTGGTTAGATCGTAATTGGTGTAGCGCATAAACTCAAGATCGTCAAAGCCCACTACCGAAACGTCTTCCGGAACTTTTTTACCCCATACTCTAAGTCTATCCATAAGCCCCATGGCCATTATGTCTGAAGCGCAAACTACGGCGGTAAAATCTTTCGACTGAAAATAATCTGTTGCATCAAATCCCGATTGGCGTGAGTAGTTGCCAAAATAGGTAAGGTCGTAGCGGTATTCTATGCCGTTGCGTGAAAGGCCTAAAATATAGCCGGCAAGTCTTTCTGCGCCTACTAGCGACTGTCTTTCGCCCCCTAAAAAAGCAATTTTTCTGTGACCTTGCGAAACTAAGTAGTCAACTACGGCTGTAGTGGAGTGAATATTATCGCTTCCTACGCCGGAAACTAGATCGTTTTCGGTAATATAGTTATCTAGCAAAACAAGGGGGTATTTAGTGTTTTTAATTTGATTATAAACGGGCGAAAAGAAGTTTAAGCCCACTAAAAAAGCCCCTAAAAAGTGATTTTCTTCTAAATATTCATTAAGATTAAATGCTTCATCTTGGGGTAAAAGATTAAAGTAAACGTCAAACCGCTGTTTTTGAGCAAAAGCTCTAAAGCTTTCGGCAACCAGCGACGGGGCGGTGTATTTATCCATTTGCTCGTCTTTTGCCCAAAGCACTGCAACTCTACCGTTGCAGGCCAAGCTTTTGCGAGATTTGTAGCCTACCGATTCGGCGTAATCGCAAATAAGTTTTTTTGTATCTTGCGAAATATCGCTTGAATTGTTTAAGGCCTTCGAAACGGTTGCAATCGAAAGGCGAAGGTCTTTTGCGATGTCTTTTATAGTCATAAATACCTCAAATTTGCAAAAAAAAGCACAAAAAATGCCTCTTTTTTGTTATTATATCATTATTTTTATAGTATGTCAATGTATTTTTTTAGCATTTCTAAAAAACAATAAAAATACTGACCAAAAAATAAAATTTAAATTTTCGAAAAATTTTTCTAAAAAACACTTGTTTTTTCGCTGCGGTTGTGGTAAAGTATATAGTGTAATGATAAAGTGGGCAGATGTTCTTCTTTTTATAGAGTAAAATTTGCTTCTTTACAATCTTTTTTAAAGGGGAAACAGATGAATAAACGCAGAAGATCTGGTATATTGATGCCAATATCGGCCTTGCCTAATAAATACGGTATAGGAACGCTTGGTGAATGCAGCAAAAGATTTATAGATTATTTGCATCAGGCCGGTGTAAGCGTATGGCAAACGCTTCCTCTTTTACCAACCAACTACGGAGACAGTCCTTATCAATCGTGTGATTCAAACGCATTAAATTATTATTTTATTGATTTTGATTTACTTAAAAAAGACGGATTATTAGAAGAGAAGGATTATGCCTTTGAAGATTGGGGTGATAATCCAGAAAGGGTGGATTACGGTAAGCTTTTTTTAAACAAGGCTAAGGTTTTAAAAAAGGCGTTTGATAATTTTGATAAACAAATATCTCATCATCACCTAAGCCTGAAAGTATGAATTACTCTAAATTTGCAATAGAATTTGCAGACTCAGCATCTTCGAATAATCTAATATATGAAGGGAATACTTTTACATTTACATCAATAGGATATTCTATAGCTGCAAATCTACCTTCAAAACCAGCATAATAAACTTCAAATATTAACTCATATGAACCTACTGAAGTACCACTCTTAGTAACTTCTGTACGAATTCTTTGAGC
>JAFTIY010000045.1 GCA_017456665.1 Clostridia bacterium
CCACCGGTGTTTTTAGTGCGTTTAAGTCTTGCGCTTCAATTGCACTAGGGAGTAAAACGTAGGCGTCTACCGTTTTTTGCTGTAAGAATTTAAGAGCCTTAAGTTCTAGATCCTTATCGCCTCTACAGTCGGATATGAGAACGCCGTAGCTATACTGTTGAAGTTCTTGTTCCATTGCAGACAAAATTTGGGCGCTGAACGAGCTATCTAACGTGGGAATAATAACGCCGATTGTAAAAGATTTTAAATTTTTTAATCCTCTAGCTAAGCCGTTTGGAACGTAATTTAGTTCTCGTATAGCCGATTCTACGCGTTCTCTTTCGCTAGGGCGTAAATTGCCGTTGTTTATATATTTTGAAACAGTGGACTTTGCAACTCCTGCGAGTTTTGCCACGTCGGCTATGGTTGCTGACATTTATTTTCTCCATTTTAGCGAAGTTAGTTGCTATTAATTGAATATTCATTATCGGTATCGCGACCTTATTTTATTATTATGCGCGACTTTATTTTACTATTATATTAGAATGCGTTTTTTTTGTCAAGCAAATTACTTTTCATAATGGGTGAAAAGCAAGCCTAAAAAAAAATAAAAAAAATTTTTAAAAAGGTATTGACAAGCGACATTTTTTATTGTATAATAAGTTTGCAATCATCGCGAACCGGTTCGCGCTGATAAAAAGGGGCTATTTGAATAGCTGAAAATTATATTGGTTAAAATAGGCAAATTTCGATTGTGCGATAAAACAATTGTTAAAACGCAACTGAAAGCGCCGATAAATAAAGAGTGAACGGGTTTACAGCGTTTGCAAAGGAGAGAAAATGGAGAGAACGAAAAAAAAGCATAGTCGTTTAAATCAAAAATCTGATTTACAACTGCTAGTTATGTGTATACAGTCTATCGTAGGTTACAGCGCAAAGGTGATTTTACCTGCGACTCATGATACGGCGAGCGCCGTTTTGGCAGCTCCTCTTGATGGGCAAACGCCTTATATTTCAAGCGGTACTTGGTCTTTACTCGGCGTAGAGCAAGATATTGCACATACAGATAAAGGAGCAATGGATATTGGATACTCTAACGAAGGGGGAGCTTTGGGTGGTTTTCGCTTTCAAAAAAACATAATGGGGCTTTGGATGATTCAACAGGTAAGGCATGAGTTTGGTGATAAATACTCTTTTGCCGAACTTGCTGAAATGGCTGTTAACGAACCTATAGACGCACTTTTGAACGTTAACGACCAAAGATTTTTAGCACCTAAGAGCATGACTAACGAAATTTTAGATGCCGTTGGTCAAAAGCTAACCGTTGGCCAAATAGCATATTGTATTTTTAATAGTTTGGCTCAAGACTACCACGACTCTCTCGTTGCGCTAGAAAGTATTACGGGTAAAAAGTATCAAACGTTAAACATTATAGGCGGCGGTAGTAAAAATCAATTATTAAATAAATTAACAAAACAAAAAACGGGTAAGCGTATTATTACCGGCCCGGCTGAAGGAACGGCGCTTGGCAATTTATTAATGCAAATGATAAGTGCAGGGCAAATTAAAAACGTACATGAAGGAAGAAAGTTAATTGCTAGCTCCTTTGACGTAAACGAAGTAAATTAAAAGCAAAAAAACCAAAAGGAAATCATTATGAAAAATATACTAAATGCACCGTTTGTTGTAGAAATGTGCGAAACCACAGCTAATATGTATAGACTTGGCTGGGATGAACGAAACGGAGGTAATATCAGTTGTTTATTAGACCAATCTGAGCTTGAACAATACCTAAACGTAAACGACGTTATTAGAACCATTCCCACCGGCTTTGACGCTGCTGAACTTGCAGGTAAAATATTTATAGTTACGGGTACGGGCAAATATTTTAAAAACGTTCAAAAAGACCCCGAAACCAATTTGGGTATCGTAAGAATTTCAAAAGACGGTAAAAATGCAGAGCTTTTATGGGGATTTAAAGATGGCGGAAAGTTTACTTCCGAATTTCCCGCACATATGATGAGCCATATCGTAAGGTTAAAGCAAGATCCCGAGCATAGAGTAGTTGCTCATTCTCATCCTACCTATACTATTGCGATGAACACGGTTTGCTCAACTGATGAAAAAGATTTTACACATAAGTTATGGCAGTCGAATACGGAATGCGTAATCGTATTTCCAGATGGCGTAGGCGTTTTGCCGTGTATGGTATGCGGTACAGAAGAAATAGGTATTGCAACTGCTAAAAAAATGGAAAAACACCGTTTGGTTGTGTGGACAAACCACGGCATTTACGGAACGGGTAAAAATTTAGACGAGGCGTTCGGCCTAATCGAAACGGTTGAAAAAACCGCACAAATTTATATGTTGGCTTTAGGCAGAGCGGTAAACGTTATTCCCGACCAAATCATTAAAGGGCTCGCCGATTTATGGAATCTTACCGTAATGGAAGGTGTGTTAGATTTAGAATAATTAATCAAAAAGTATTAAACTGTAAGCAAGATAAATTGCAATAATAACGGTTTATATGCCGTAACGCACCCATGCTATTAACAATACGGTATTTTATAAAAAACAAGAGGATAGCGCGTTGTGTGAACTAAATGGGGTGCAGTTCATTGTGTGCGTTATCCTTTTTATAATATAAAAAGTTTATTGTGTTTTCTATTTAAAATTTGTGCTAAATAGCCGTTAATCAACTTATAGAGGGGTTTTAACTAAAAAACAGCATTGCTGATAATAAATGCGCATAACAACTACTAAAATGTCGTTAATCAACTTATAGGCGGACTTTTTAAGTTTTTAATGGCTATTTGCGCAGTTTTTTTTCTTTGTTATAATGTTTTTACTAATATAACTTTTTAATAAAAAAATCGTGGTAATTATTTTATCTCATACATAATCTTGACAAAGCTTTGCAATTATCGTAAAATAAATTTGTTCAACGCAAAATCGGTAAAGGGGAGGGGTAATATTTGGTTTACGTTTGCAGTGATATTCACGCGCAGTATGATTTATTCGTTAAGCTGCTCGCACGTATTAATTTTTGCAATAACGACGTTATGTATATCGGCGGCGACGTTATAGATAAGGGTAACGATAGCGTTAGGTTAATGCAGCTTATAATGAAAATGCCAAACGTACACGTTATAAAAGGCAATCACGAGCACGATTTTTTAAAATATTATTGGCGGCTAATGAAGCAATCTCCAACCGATTTTAACGGTGTTTTAAAAAAACTGCAGGGCTATTTTGCTTTTGACGGGCATCTTCTCGATTGGGATACGGTTGACTTTATAGAGGCTCTACCTTATTGTTTGCAAACCGATAATTTTATATTGGTTCACGCAGGTTTGCCGATTGATAACAATAATAGGGTGGTAAGTTTAAACTCTGTAAACGTAGAATATTTGGTTTATGATAGAGTGTTTAAAGGACCAAACCTTTTGCCTCAAACGGATAAATGCGTATTTTACGGGCATACCCCTTCAAATTATATTTGCGGCGAGCATAAAATTATAAAATATAAAAGGGCGGGAGCTATTGGAAATAGTATAAGCGACTACTGTAAAATTCATTTAGACGTAGGCTCGTGGATAGAGGGCAACATATTGGGCTGCTTTTGCGTGGATAACTGCAAGGAGTATTACGTATATGAAAAGGATTAAAATACCTATAAATTTAGTTGACTGCTATCAAGTATTATGTTACAATAAAGCAGATAATGTAAATTAAAATTTAGTAGGAAGGATAAGATAATGGCCAAAGGTGAAGGTAAAAGAGGATCAGTTCCAAGTGGCGGTGGCAGAATTGGGAAGATAGCAGATGCTATTAAAAGTATAGCTAGCCTTGGGGAAAAGATTATTGATGCTACAAATGAAGAAAAGTATGCTAATGGTATTCAAAAGCTTAATCAAAGTGTCAATAATACTTACGCTCAAATGTGTGAAATAATTAAACAAGACGACACGCTTACCGCACAAGAAAAACTAGATAAGTTAGAGGAGATTGCAAAACGCCAAGAAGAATCTAGAAAAATGTGTGAAAATGCAATAAAAGAAAATAAAGAAAATTTTTCAAAATACCTTTTTAAGATTGTTGCCGGTCTATGTACTTGCGGGATTTCTTTTATGCCGGACATTGTTAAAAATCTAAAAGCATCGTTAACAGATGCAAATACTGCTAAAATGCTTGATGGTGTTAATTCAAATAATGATTAAGAAATTTTAAAAACTATAATAAATTAACGGAGAATGCTCTCCGTTTTTTTATTTAAAGGGGATTAATCAACCTATAGCGGGGCTTTTTTGTGTAAAAGTTATTGTAGGCTCGGTCGCAGTTGGCACTAAATAGCCGCTCACGCGCGGCGCGCCCACACTGCCTCCTTTAAGTTTAAGGGAGGTGGCACGACTTTAGTCGTGACGGTAGGATTGTATTCAATAATAAGATGCGACCGAGTTTGCTTTGCCTGGAAATTACCTTTTGCAAAAAGGGGCTAGCAAAAGCGCGGTCAATCCCCAGTCGCTATCGCGACAGCCTCCCTTATAAATAAAGGGGCTATAATGGTCGAAACATCTCGCTTTTGCGCCCGGTTATGTTTTGGCGGTTAAATTTACTAGATCCTTCGACTGCGCTCAAAATGACCGTGAAAGAGCACTCAGGATGACCGCGAAAGAGCGTTTTGGATGGCATTAATATAAAAGCTATGCAGGGTAAGCGCAAAGGAAAAAACGCCAAAAATGCACGTTAATCGACTTATAGCCCCACTTTTATTTAAAAACGTCAATCAAAACGAGTTGTGAGTAAAAAAAATGCGATAAGGGTTGCTTTTTAGCTTAATAGGTGGTATAATGTATTTGGCAAATAAAAAATAGGAGTTAAAAATGAGCAGCTTGAAAGAACTAAGAATAGTAGATAATTTTTATCAAACTTCGGCTTTTTATCCAATGCCAACTATTTTAATCAGCACGGTTAACGAAAATGGGCAAACTAATATCGGTGCATATTCTCTATGCTTCCCTTACTACATTGCGGGTAAAGATTACTACGCCATGATTTTGGAATGCCGAAACAGCTCTAATACCGCGCAAAACATTTTACGCAGTAAAAAATGCGCACTCAACTTTATTCCCGATAAGCGCAAATATTTTAAAGAAGCGGTACGCTTGGGCTTTCCGGGAGAAACCACTGAAGAAAAAATGAAAAATTGTCTTTTCACTTTATCCAAAAGCTCACTTGGCGAAGATAGACCGTGTATCGTAGAAGAGAGTTTTCAGGTTTTTGAATGTACGTGGGATGATTCTTTAGAAGATGCGTTTAACGATAAACCGGGGCTTTTGGAGGGATACGAGCCTCCTTACAGAAATTTTAACGGTATTACCAGCAAATTCGGTGCGCACTTTATTTTAAAAATTGATAAAATATTAATGCAAGAAAAATACCGTAATTCAATAATAAACGGTGTTAAAAGCAGTAATTTTCCGCCCGTGCCTGTGGATTACGGCTATCGTGACAGCACTAACTTTTGGTATACTAAATTCCGCAAGCCTATAGCAGAAAAAATTCCCGCAAAGGATAACGGCGACGTAAAATCGGTTATTTACGCGGCAGAAAGAATAGATCCTGACGTTAAATTTACACCCGAAGCGTGTGAAAAGCTAACTAAAATTCCAAGAGTATTTTTAAAGGCTGCTTTAACGCAAATGGTAGAAATAGCTAAAGAAGAAAACATTTCGCTTATAGATGAAAAAGCGCTCGATATTATTAACGATAAACGCAGAAAAGAAAAAAAATAAAAAAGGCAGATGTAGAGTGATGTCCTTAGCGGAGAATTAACACTTTGACAAAAGTGCAAGCATCGCAATTGACTAGTCAAACGCAAATGGGCTAAGCCCAAACCAATATCACAAGCAGAAAGAGAGAACAAATCGGTTAATAGCCAAAATGTCCTCTCTTTTTCTGTTGGTTTAATGAAATCGTTTAACAGCAACGATTAAATCTTCACTTCGTTCAGATGAAATCCAAGGTCAAGCCTTGGATGAAATCAAATCCGTCTAACTTCAACCCTGCGAAGCAGGATTTCACCGCGATAGCGATTTCATCCACCACAGGTGGATTTCACCCGTCGAAGACGGATTTGACTGCGTGATACTCCGTTAAGAGTATCGCGCTATCTTCTGCCTTTTTTTTTGCCAAAAAGTTTTAAGCGTTGGCAAAAAACAGTTTGAATGCATAATATAATAATTAAGTCGCGCGGGTGCGCGAATATATTTTGGCAACGTAAAAAAATATTTTAATTTTTTTTTGAATTAATGCAATAAAATGGCAAACTTAATTATTAATATGGTGAAAAAACCCACTGAGGGATAAAGGAGAAATAAAAAATGAAAACAAAAATACTAAGTTTACTAATTGCACTCACCGTTGTTGTTTCATCTTTTGCCTTTATTGCTTGTTCAAATAAAGAAGAACAGGCAAATAAAGAAGATTACAGCAGAATGACCGTTGACATCAACCCCAGCGTCGAATTCATGCTTGACGGCGAAAACAAGGTTGTTTCGGTTACAGCTTTAAACGATGACGGTAGTTTACTTATCGCAGGCGAGGCTTTCGTTGGAAAAACCGCAGAAGAAGCAACAGAGTTAGTAGTTACTCTTGCTACCGAAACGGGCTATTTAGTTAAGGGCAGCGCCGAAGTTAGCGAAAATGAGGTTAAAATTTCAGTTGCAGGCGGCGAACAAGCTGCGCAACTTCTCGCAAGCGTAAAAGAAAAAATAAACACCAAGCTTGAGCAATTAGACGTAGAAGGCAAAGTTGCCGAAGTTCAAGCAATGGGGCTTGAAGCTATGAAAGAGATCGTTAAAAAGTCAGGCGTTTATACCGCAGAAGAGGTGGATGCTATGACTGAAGATCAGCTTTATAAGGCAATGGCACTTGTTCGCTTAGAAACTGCTTCATTAATTACCGAAGACCTTCGCGAAGTATATTATTCAGCTAAAGAAAGCAAAATTACCTTTGCTCAATCAGAGCAAACTGCAAAGGTTATTGAGGCAATGGGTGGTGTATATACCTTAATTTATAACGGTTATAAGGCTGCTGTTGACGCTTATAGCAGTGCGATTACCGCAGTTGATAATTTCCGTTATGAACAATTAGTTTCACCCGATAGTCAATATCAAAAGGCGTTACAGGCTTTAAGAGAAGCTAAAGCAGAAGTTTTAAAACAGAGAACCTTTGTTGCAAGTCTTGACGTAAACGGAGAAGAATTTGCTTCTGCATCTATTACTTTACAGGGTAACGAAGAAGCGTACGATAAGGCGTTAGCTGCATTTGAGGCTTTAGGAAACACTGTAAACGATAACTTGGTTGCTTTAATCGAAGCTTTGCGTTCAAGCGAACAAGCTCTTCGTTCAATCGAATCAAGCTTTAGCGGCAATATTCAAGAAACCCTTCAAGCAAAAGCTCAAGAAATTGAAGATGGCATAAACCAAGCTAAAGACCAATTTTTTGCAAACTTTGAAGAGGCTCACAAAGAAGACATTAAGGCTATTCAAGCTCAATTAATCGCTCAAAAGCAAGCGTTAAAAGAAGCTATTGCAAACAGCGCTAAATAGTTCATTCTATACACAAAGCATAGATTCATATTCTCTCAACTGAAGGCCGACGCAGCGCGTTAAGCGCCGTTGGCCTTCGTTGAATAAAAGGGTTATTATCTTTTTTATCGCTTTTGATTGACAGTAGATGCGTTTAGTGGTATAATTAACGCTAATCAGTGTGTAGCGTTATTACGTTTGCGTACTGTGTAAACAAAACTAACTGGTGAAAAAGTGCTGATTTTATTTACTTATTCTGATTACGACTTAAACGAAAAAAGCACACTTATCGAAAAGTGCATAGCCAACATAGCAATGGGAAGTACTGCTGCATTGGGCGAGTTATATTCTCTCATTAAGGGCGACGTTTACGCTTACGCTCTTTCCAAACTGGCTAACAAACAAAATGCGGAAGATATAACACATGATACCTTTGTTCAAATTTACAAAAACGCACCCGCTTACAAGCCTCAAGGAAAGCCGCTTGCTTGGATTTTTACCATTGAATTAAATCTTATTAAGCGGTTGTTTCAGCTTTCGGCAAGGTCGGTTAGCTACGAGCAGACTTTTAACGATGATAGAGCGCTCGGCGGCGAAGACTTTTCAGAAAGTGTTGTTAATAGTGAGTTTTTGAGGTCGGTTTTAAAAGTTCTATCGCCCAATGAGCGCGAAATAGTAGTTCTGCATATAAACTCCGGGCTTAAGCATCGCGAAATAGCAAATTTATTACATATGCCTCTTGCAACAGTTCTTTCAAAATACGCAAGGGCAATAAAAAAACTACAAATATACATTAAGGAGGGTTTAAAGTGAGATTTAAAAACTTTAAAAATAATTTTAAACGTGCATTTTACGAAGAATCCCCCGATCTTTTAGATAAAATTGAAAATTCGTGTAAAAACCAAGTTCAAATCGCGGAGGACTTTAAATCAACAGAAAAAGCTGCTTATGATGGCAGGGTGGGTCAATCTCGATTTGTTAATTTTGTTTTTAATAAATGGGCAAAGGCAACCTTGGCTTGTGTTCTTTGCTTAGCGTTATTCGCCTCCGGAGTTTGGCTTGGCGTATCAATTAACGGAAAAGACGCACCTATAAATACCGAAGTTTATACTAAAATGTATTTAGACGTCAATCCCGGATTGCAAATTAATTTTAACGAGCAAAATAAGGTAATAAGCTGTGTTGCTTCAAATGCCGATGGGCAAGAAATAATAAATGAGCTTAATCTTGAAGGAGTAGAGCTCAACACCGCACTGTCGGCGGTAGTAGGGGCGATATACGTAAACGGATTTATTTCAGATAATACGAATTCTATTTTGGTTAGCGTTGATTCTTCGGCAGAAAAAACTCAAGAAATTTTATCTAGCGTGTCGCAAAAAATTAATAACGTGTTTAAAAATTCGAGCATTAACTGCTCAATTATAGCGCAAAGCGTTACTACGACCGACGCTCTAGAAAAGCAGGCGAATCAATTTAACGTATCGGTTGGAAAAATGAATCTCGTTAATAAGATGATAAGCGGGATAGATAATTTGTCTGAAGAAAATCTTTTGGACCTAACTGAAATGAGTATTAACGAGCTAAATTTAATTTACTCACAAAGAGCTCATGGCGAAAAGGATAACGTTTTTGCCGGTGACGTAGTTTCGGGAAGCGTTGGAGGCTTTTTGCGCGAGGAAGAAGCGTTAAATTCATTGCTTAACGAAATTAAGGTTCAAAGCACTTTACTGCAAGATTACCTTTCTTTTGTTGAATACGAAAAGGTAGACGGGGAATTTAAATTGGTTTATAACCTATCTATAATACTTATAGGAGAGATAGTTAGCTATCATTTTAAGGTTGATTGTAAAACGGGCGAAGTTTTACAGTTTGATATAAATTTGGGCTGACAATTAAATGAAATATGCGTTAATAACGTTATAGGCCGCTATTTTTAAAAATAGCGGCCTTTCAATTTGCTTAAAATATAAATTAAAATACTATTGCGTAAAACTTTTATGACTGTTTTATATTTTATATTATTAAAAATATTAAAAAGTAGCAGTTAATCGACCTATAGCCCCACTTTTTTTACAAATTAAGCGTTTTGGCTACAAAGAGTTATTGCGTAAATACGCAGTTGAATTTTATTTTACGCTTTAGCGCTTGTTACAGAAAAAGTCTGTACTGTTTGCTTCAAACGGCTTTCGTCCAACGCTCGTGTTATCTTGAGATCTAAATCTAAGTTCAGGTATGGGGTTGGGCGCAACCTCAAAGCGGTAGTCTTTGCCATAGCAGTTTATATGCGAATCGATAACTGTGTGTGAGGGTACTATATCAACACTTGGATTAATAACCTTTTGGAATTGGAAAAAGTTTGCGTCTTTATCTAATTCATCTACGTTAATATAATCTTCTAAAAGCCCGGTAAACTGAACGGTTGTGCCTAAAATCTCTCTAACGTATTCAATATTTTCGTGCAATTTAATGGGAGCAGGGAAGGTTGCTTCAGGAATAACCTCTTGCCAATTTTTATTTTCGTATTTTTCTAAAAGCTCTGCTGCTTTTTTAAGATGCGAAATTTCGATAGCTAAATTTTCTTCCCAAAGCGCCTTGACGTAATCGTCAGTTTCGGTTTGATAACACGACCAGTATAAATAGCATTCGGTGTACTCATGCCACAGCAGCATTTCAAGCCAAGTAGCGTTTGAATCAGTAAGCGATTCATATTGTGTAACGTGCTCTTCCTCAACTTGTGCAATTTCCATATAAAGTTTTCTTGCAAGGTCGTTTTCGGCTAGGTTTGCAATATTCATATAATAGTTCATCGTTTGTTGCTCTGCAGCGGTTATAATTAAAGTGTTTAATATCGTTTGCTTATCTGCCGTTTTTGAATTTATATTGCGTTTTACATTGTCTTTATTAAATCTATGGTGTGAAATTGTGGGCCGCCCCGGCATAATTTCGGTATACTTGCCCACTAAACGCTCTGCTCTAACACCTTGTAACATTTCAAGCAGGTTAGCGTAACGGTAAAGGTGGTCAAAATCCTCTAAAAGAGCAAAGTCTAGCGCTTTTTTAACGTAGCAATCGCTTTCTCGTTTTGCAAGCTCGCAGGTTAAATCAACGGCAAGTTGTTCGTAACCTATAGTATGTTCTAATGCACTTTCGTTAATTGGCTTTAAAAGCGAAATTTTAATTTGTTGCTGCTTTTCTATCGAGCGGGTAACCGAAAGTTCTCGCCGTAAATCGTTATTCGTTATATGACGGGCAAACTGATGAGAAAACCAATTTGCCTCAAATTCTGTGCCGTTCATTAAAATAATTCGCGTTTTTGTATACGGGTCTACCTCGTATTTGTTATACTGCTTTGGGTAAAGTTGCTTCCAATTTTGAAAGCTAGAAAGAAGGTTGATTGATTTTTCGTTAAAGGGATTCAATATTTATTCTCCTTATTAATCTTTTTTTTTGTTATCGCAATCGCTTTAAACGTAAATATTTACGCAGTGTAAAGCATACACTTAACTTCACGTAGTTTATATTATGAAAAGGTGTTTATAAAGGTTACCGAGTAAAAATTAAAGTAGTATTAAGTGATATTTGCCGGATAGTTTTAATACGCGCCAACGGCGTGCAAAAGAGTGCTAAAACAAACAAAAAATTAAAAAATTAGCTACTTAAAAATATTGAAATTTCACAATCTTTGTGATATAATATATCACAAGCATAAAGGCGGAGTAATTTATTTTAAATATTTCGCGCAAGAATGGCCTATAAACTAAAAATGCGCAATAATTTAAATTGCGGTTTTGTTTTTATTTGTGTTAAAACAAGCTTAAATTAAATATATTGTTGCATTTTCGGCCGCTAAACGGGTAAATAAATTTTTATATAAGGAAGTAAAAATGCAAGGTAAAGGATTATTATCCAAACTATTCGGTGGTGTAGTAAACGAATCACTAAAATCGGTATTGCCCATATTTGCAATCGTGTTGGTATTATGTATCTCGGTTGCGCCGATTAATACGGGCATTTTGGTTCAGTTTGTGTTCGGCACTATACTACTCATCGTCGGAATGAGTTTTTTCACACTTGGTTCAGGCATCTCAATGGAGCCGCTTGGCGAAGGTATCGGCGTTCAAGTAGGTAAATCGAAGAAGATTGTTTTTTCTTTGATCGTGTGCTTTTTATTGGGGCTTATTATAACGATTGCCGAACCAGATTTGCAAGTGCTTGCAGAGCAAGTGCCTTCAATACATAATATGGTGCTAATAATTTGCGTTGCCGTTGGCGTAGGCATATTTTTGGCAATTGCGCTGTGGCGTGCTAAAAAAGGCATTCGCCTTTCAAAATTATTAATAGTGTTTTATGCACTAATAATGGTTTTAACCATATTTGTTCCATCTAATTTTATTCCTACGGCGTTCGATTCGGGTGGGGTAACAACAGGGCCTATAACCGTTCCCTTTATAATGGCACTCGGCGCAGGTTTTGCCGTTTTAAGAAACGACAATAAATCGAGAGAAAGTAGCTTCGGTTTAGTTGCTCTTTGCAGCGTTGGTCCTATTTTGTCTGTTTTATTATTGAGTTTATTTTTCAGCCCCAAGGCAGAAACAACTCAAACAACTATAATTATTGCTCAAAACACAAAAGAAGCGTTTATGCAGTTTGTTAACGCTTTACCTCATTATTTTATAGAAGTGCTGATAGCTGTAGCTCCCATTATAGGAATATTTTTGATCTATCAGTTAATATTCCGCCGTTTCCACAAGCATCAAATGCTTAGAATGAGCGTAGGCTTTTTATATACCTATATCGGCTTGGTATGCTTCCTTTGTGCGGCAAACGTAGGCTTTATGCCGGTAGGTAAACTTATAGGCGCGGGGATAGTTGAAAATAGCAGCGAATGGTTGCTTATTCCCATCGGTATGCTAATGGGATACTTCGTAGTATCGGCCGAACCTGCCGTTCACTCGCTTAAAAAGCAGGTTGAAGAGGTAACAAACGGCGCAATTTCAAAGCGCTCTATAGGGTTAGCTCTTTCTATAGGTGTTGCGACTGCTGTAGGGATTGCTATGCTTCGCGTAGTAACGGGAATTCCCATTATGCCTTTTTTGGTGGTAGGATATACCATTGCTTTGGTAATTAGCTTTTTCGTTCCCCCAGTATATACCGGCATCGCGTTCGACTCGGGTGGTGTTGCCAGCGGTCCTATGACTACTACTTTTATGTTGCCGTTTGCAGTAGGTGCGTGTGAAGTTATTGGCGGTAACGTTATGACCGATGCTTTGGGTATAGTTGCTATGATCGCTATGGCTCCTCTTATTGCGATTCAGGTTTTAGGCTTTATTTCAAGAGCAAATCAACGCAGAAAATTACAAAAAACCCGTCAAGAGCTTGGTATGGTTAGTGATGATATGCTGTATTTTAACGAGGAGGGTGCAATATGATAAGATTAAACGTTATGCTTTCGATTATCGAGCGCGGTAACGCTAAACAATATATCAAAATACTTAACTCTCATCAAGTAAATATTCACACTCAAATAGCCGGGCACGGAACTGCTCCTTCAGAAATGAAAGATATTTTTGGCTTGATAAATAACGAAAAAGACGTTATTATTAGTCTTGGCACAGAGCAGGCTTTAATTTCGTTTGCAGAATCAGAAAGCCGTGTTATGAGTGGCAAAGCAGGCTTTGGCGGCCTTGCGATGATTACAAAATTAAGCGCAATTAACCGCGTTGCCGCAGAGTTGATCGTTAGAAGCAGTTCAGAATCAGAAAAAGGAGCAAATAAAATGGAAAACGAAAATAAATACAGCTTAGTTTTAATATCGGTTAACCACGGATATTCAGAAGAAATAATGCAAGTTGCCAAAAAGGCAGGAGCAACGGGAGGTACCGTTATTCGCGGTAGACTTGCAGGATTAGATATTTTAGAGCAGGTTGACGACGTTTTGGTAGATGAAGAAAGAGAGATTATTTCAGTTTTGGCGCCCGTTAGCATAAGTGGAGAAATTATGAATAACGTTAACGCTGAATTTGGCCTTAATTCAAAAGCAAAGGGAATTATTTTCTCTATTCCCGTTACCAAAGCTTTTAAAGTTTAAATAAATAGCAAAAGTGCCGTTAATTAACTTATAGCGGCACTTTTTATATTGATTTATTAAAAACGCTTAATTTTTTTAAAAAACGTTGTTATTGTTTTAAAATAACTAAAAGATGTTTGTAATTTTTTTAATCTAATGGCCGTTAATCAATCTATAGGCGGGCTTTTATGTAAAAATAAAAGAGGCAAGCGAATAATTTCACTTGCCTTTGTAATTTATTTAATTGATTTTCTTTTAACGGTAAAATAAATTGCATAAAAGCTCATTTGCACTGCAAAGAAAAGTGTTATTACAACAAAAGGCATCACGTAAGGAGATATGCTTAAGGGGAGTAAGTAGAAGGGATCTCTGATAACGAAAAACCAGTTTAGCCTAAATGAATAATCACCGTTAAATCCGTTGTATAAAAGGTTGCCTATAAGTGCCCAAATCGCCATGCCGCTAGTTACTATAAGTTCTTTGTACCAAGTTTTCCATTTTAAAGGAGCATCTTCGAAGGCAAAAGTAAAAAAGCCGTATGCGGTCATTATTCCGTGGAATAAAAGAGTTTGAATTACGCGGTAGCTTGCAGGGTGCACTTGATGCCAGCCTACGCCTGCAGGGTAAATAACGTAAACTAAATTTGAAATAAAACCGAGCAAGGCAAATTGATATTTAAATTTATCTAAAAAGTAGTTACGTCTGCTTAAAAAACATAAAACGCAGGTTGTAGTACAAACGTGGAAAGGCAGTTTTTCTATATCAATACCGCCATAGGCGAAGGGCATTAAAAAGAAGTCAGCTATATAAAGAAAAAAAGCGAATGTTATGCACCCGTTAATTAGCTTATTTTTAGCGTTTTGATTTTTGTTTTTTGTCAAAAAGAAAATAAGCGCAATTAAGCCAAATATCACAAATAAATAAATTAAATGCCAAATGCCAAAGCAGGTAAATATCGTTCCGCCTTTTTTATCAGACAAAAGTGTTTTTAAAAGATCAAACACAACCTTTTCTCCTTAGTAAGATTTTAATTTTTATAACTATATTGTACAGTCGTTTTTTTTGTTTGTCAACAAAAAAGTAGGGCTATAGCACGATTAACGGCATTTTATGCTCGTTTATTTTTGTTAATAGTGCCAATAATCTTTCTTTTATACGTTTAATGAAAATTAGCAATAGCTATAATAACTGCTCAAAATATTACCGAAAACGTTTTTAAGGAGGCTGCAATGGCAAAATATGCTATCAGTAAGGAGTTTTTTCCTTTTAACCATTTTAAACCGCCTATTGGTGAGAGATTTTTAAAAATTGCCGTAAAATTTATGAAAGTGCCCAAATTTATTTACAGAGATAAGTCTATCGAAAGTAAGATTTATAAAGTAAGTAGCTTTGACGGTGAAAGCATTCAGTGTATATTAATCGCGCCAAAAAATGTTACTAAAAATACGCCATGCCTAATTTATATACATGGGGGAGGTTTTGTGCTTCCCGCTGCCGGTTATCACTACAAAAATGCAGTTAACTACGCAAAAAGAGTGGGTTGTTGCGTTTGGTTTATAAATTACCGCCTTGCTCCAAAATATAAATTTCCTACGTTTTTTGAAGATTGCTACGCTGCAGCCGATTATTTGTATTCAAACGCAGATAAGCTGGGTGTTAGCGTTGATAAAATTGGTATTGGTGGTGATAGCGCAGGATCAACGTTATCAGTTGGGGTATGTTTAATGTTAAAAGAACGCAACCATCCGCTAAGGTTGGCCTTTCAAATGCTTCCGTATCCCTTTTTAGATATGAGAGGGGAGAGCGAATCCAATAAAAAATTTACCGATACGCCCATGTGGAATTCTACTTTGTCGGCAAAAATAGGCCCTATGACCAACGTGAATAAAAGTCACCCAAACTACGTATATTATTCTCCGGTTGAAGCAGATAGCTTTGAGGAGCTCCCTCCCGCGTATATCGAAACTGCCGAGTTTGACTGCTTGCACGATGACGGTATTCTTTATGCCAATCTTCTTTGTGATGCAGGGGTTTTAGTAGAGATAAATCAAACTAGGGGAACTATGCACGGATTTGATATAAAGCAAAATGCACCAACAACCAAAATGGCAGTAAGCGCGCGTATAGATTTTATGAAAAAAATTCTAAAATAAAGTAAGTAAAATTTATAAAAAGCGAGCTTTTGTAATTGTAAAATAAAACGTTAATAAATAGTAAAATATATTTAAGGTTTTAATATGTTTTGGAATTTGTTTTATATATTTTAAAATTAAATATTAAAAAATTAACAATTTTATAAAAATATATGATATACTGAAATTGGCGAGGTGCTATTATGAAGTTTATACATTGTGCAGATATTCATTTAGATAGTAAAATGGAAACAAATTTATCATCACAGAAAGCAAAAGAACGAAAAAAAGAAATCCTTAACACCTTCGAAAGGATGGTTGCTTATGCTGTTGAGAATAATGTAAAAGGAATTATTATTGCTGGTGATATGTTTGATACAGCAAGAATAACAAACTTAAGACTATCTCGTTAAAGAAGATATTGAAGAACCAACAAGCGTACAGCCTGCCGAGAAGATCAATGGAAGCCAAAAACTTCTCGGTATATTAGGCCTTGTGATTTCGCTTTTAGGATGCGTTTCGCTAATCGTGTTTGGTGCTATTTCGGTATTTAGTTCTGAAACCGCTGACAAAATAGCACAGTCATCTATGATAGTCATTGATGGCACATTTATAGCAATGCTGGTATCGGTGTTGTTTGTGGTCTTTGGAGCTATAATACTTATCAAAACAATGAAA
>JAFTIY010000046.1 GCA_017456665.1 Clostridia bacterium
GTTTGCAGAATCAAAGTATACCCATAAAGAAACCTCTTCAGCATTGGTTAAATCGGTAGTTCCGCCTTCTGCCGTTCCAACTACTAGATTGGGCCATGCGCCACCTTGTTGACGAACGGTAACCTTCAAAGATGAATTGCCGCCGTGAGCCTGCTCGGTGCTGATAGATACCGGCCAAGTCCAAATGTCGTCTGCGTTATCGCCAACTAAAGAAAGGTCTGCTGAATCTTCATAGTCTACGGTAGCTACGGTAACGGTGCTATCTTCAACATCGGGTTCTTCAACGTCTGCACCCTCTGCCCATACTACGTAATAGCTATCGAGGTAGAAGTTAGATCTATCTTTATAAGCGCCGCCGAGTTGAGAGAATTTAACGTACGCATTGGTTAAATCGGTTTCAGCGTCAACTAAATCGTTAATATCGAGATATACTTCCGTCCAAACGCGAGAAGCTATATCGTAAGTTCTTTGCCATTTATTCGTTTCGCCCTCGTTACAAATCTTTAAGCCGAGAGTGGTTGTAGGTTGTTCTGAATCAAAATATACCCATACGCAAATAGCTTTAACCTTAGTTAAATCAAAGGTTTGGCTTTCGCCGTTTTTAAGTATTACGTTAGGCCAAGTTCCATCGGTTGCATGAACTTTAATTTTTAAAGATTTTGTTCCTTGATGAGCTTGTTCAGCGCTTATTTCGGGTTTCCAGCACCATACGTCATCGTTGCTACCGCCAACTGCTAAAATATCGCCTGCGTTTTCAAAGCCTACTGCATTATCGGGAACGTCGTAAATTCCGCCACCGGGAATTTCGGGTTCTTCAGGCTGTTCAGGTTGTTCAGGCTGTTCGGGCTTTTCGCCTATTACTACGCTAAAATCGTCTATATAGAAATTAGATCTATCGGTATAAGCACCGCCAAGTTGAGAGAATTTAACGTATGCTTTGGTTAAATCTGTAACAGCACCTGCAATTTCAACACCGCTTAACGTAATTTCGGTCCAAGTGCGAGCAGGAATAGCATAGGTTTTTTGCCATTTGTTGCCATCGTTTTCGTTAGAAAGCTTAATACCTAAGGTTTCGATTGCATTATCTGAATCGAAGTATACCCATAAGCTAATAGTTTCTAAAGTAGTTAAATCAAAGGTTTCGCTTTCGCCGTTTTTAAATACTACGTTTGGCCAAGTACCGTCGGTTGCGTGAGGAGTAACCTTTAAAGAAGAAGCTCCGCCATGTGCTTGCTCATTGCTTATAGCAACTGGCCAGCACCATACGTCTGCCTCGGTTCCGGTTATGGCTAAAATATCTTCTGCCTTTTCAAAACCTAAAACACCGTTTTCTTCGGGCTGTTCGGGCTCATCAGCTTTTTCGAGCATCATAACGTCGTCGATATAGAAGTTAGTTCTGTTTTGATAATCTGCCGCTGCATTGCCGTAGAAAATAATAACTTTAGTGAGATCGAGAGTGGGCTGTTGCGCTTTAATGGTAGCAATATCAACCTTAACTTCGGTCCATTCTTGAACGGGAATTTCTTTAACGGTAAACACTTGTGAATCGCTTGCAAGATCTTCGTTTGCAACGATTAAAGCAAATCCCTTAATAGGCTGTTCGCTGGGGTTATATACCCACATAGAAATACCGCCAGAATTGCTGATATCCCAAAGTTGATGTCCGTTACGGGCAAAAATAACTCTGGGCCAAGTTCCGTCTTTAGCGTGAGGAGTTACTCTTAAACTACCGGTTCCGGTATGAGCAAAGGTAGTATCGATTTGTCTGGGCCAGCACCAAGTATCGGCATCGCTGCCCGATGCATCTGAAAGGTATGCGGGATCATCAAACAAACTGATTTCGTTGGGATAACGAACTGAAACGTTAACGCTCTTACTTGTTTGATTTTCGCCTTCACCTGCGGTTACGGTAATGGTGTAAAGACCACTTTCGGTTGCTTCAAAGCTACCTGCGGGGATTTGCTCGCCAGAGGGAGAAGTGATAGTAATTTCAAAATCAACGCTTGCACCTAATCCGTCAACTGCTCCAACGGGAGGAAGATCGATAGTTTCGCCAATTTCGTAAACTTCATTGGGAGCGTGTAAAATAACTTCAACGTCTTTGGAAAAATCGTAAGCATCCATACCGCAAACTTCACGGCCGATATTTATATAAAGTTGCTTTAATTCTCTGTCGTAATAGTCACTAGTGTTATTAAAGAATGAGTGTAAACCGTATCCCCAGTCCCCTTCTAAGCCGTCTGCGTAAGAGAAGGGTAAAATACCTGCGTATCTGGGCTCTTGAATAGCTTCGGTATACATGCCTTTAATAGCGTTGTATAACTCGTGGGTTTGCTCGGGGTTGTTAGAAAAACCGGTTGCACAGCCCCAAATGTATTGGTTGTTGGTAGCTTTTGATTTTAAAGCTTCGATATAAAGTCTTCTCGTTTCGTCATTCCATTTTGCGTATGAATCGTAAGAAACGTCGGTACAATATTCATTGTATGATGCGTTGATTTCGGGATAACCTTCGTATTTTGCAACGCCGATATCGTAAACGGTCATCGTGGTTAAAACCTTGATTTCGGGATAGGTTTCGCGAATTATTTTGGTAACCGTTCTAAAATCTTCTTCTTTAACGCCGTTCCAAGCGGGTTCATCAAAATAGAAAGCAAGTATAGTGCCGTCTGCAATATATTCTGCTAAAGCGGTGGTAGTTTCTTGCCATACGTCTTGGTAGTTTTCAACTAAAGTTGCAGAGTTAGCAACCTTAATTTGACCACCCGTAAAGAAGCCGTGAACCGAGAAAATAACCTTAAAGCCAAGTGATTTTGCAAGCTCTATTCTTTCACACGCGATGGTGTTTGAAAATGCAGAGTTTATAAGAACTACGTTTGAATTTTTTAAGGTTGATATTTCTTCAATATAAGATCCCTGTGATCTAAATCCGTCACTATGGAAATAACCAAAATATTGAAGATTGGGGTTGGTGTTTTCGGGCATTACTTCCCAATCTGAAGATATCCATTGGTCTTCTTCTCCGCCACCCGGCTGCTCGCTTGTGCCGCTATCGCCCTCGCCTGGAACTTCAGGGGGCAATTGATTACAACCAAATGAAAAGATTGTAAAGAATGCAGTTAGTAATGCTAATAAAGCAATTAAAAGCTTACTGTTTTTCATATTTCCTCCTAGATAATGTTATTTTACGGGATTTTACCCGCAGTTTCTGTTTTTTATCTCTGCTAGAGAGTTTAGCCCTTTAATCCGCCTGCAACCGTGTTTTCCATTATGGTTTCTTGGAAGCAACAGAATAAAATAAGTATGGGCAGTATCGACATTATTATCGCGCAGTAATAAATAGGAACGTTGCTTCTGTACGTTTGAATAATATCGAATTGGTAAATACCAAGTGCCAAAGTAGGATGATCCTTTAAATAGAGAAAGGGAGTCATGTAGTCGTTCCATATTCCAATACACGAAAGTATAGAAATAGAAACTATTGCAGGAAGTGCTTGAGGAAGAATTATTCGCCAATACACCTTCCAATCGGTAGCCCCGTCTACAAAGCCCGCCTCCGCATAACTCCACGAAACCGAACGGTAAAAGCCGTGCAGTATAATAAAGTTAAAGCCAAAACCACCGGCGTAAAGGGCGAGTATGCCAATAGGATTGTTAAACTGAAGATCTGCAACTACTAATTTGTACATAGCAGGCAAATTTCCTACTATGGGAATAATCATGGTAAAAATTGCAACCCTATAAATAATTTTAGTTCCCCAGAAGGGATATTTTGCAACGATATAAGCAGTTGCGCTAGATACCATTACTGCAACGAAGGTGCCACTAAAGGTAAGCCATAAGCTGTTGCCTATCATGCCGAGCATTGAGGTTTTTTTGATTTTAAATTCGGTAAACGCCGTTACGTAGTTAGAAAATAACCACTGCTTGGGAAGGGCAAATACCTTTTCGTAATACTCGTCGTCTGTTTTAAGCGAGCTTAAAAACGCCCATACGAAGGGTGCAATTATTGAGATTGCATATACCGAAAAAAGTATAAATACAAAAGTGAAAACGATTTTTTGTGCAAGTGTTAATTTTTTAAAGGCTTTTATCATATCGCTACACTCCTAATACTCAACGTCTTCGAGTATTTTTCCGAGTAACCATTTTACAATAATTACCAAGGGAAACCCAATTGCTGTAAATATTAAACCTATTGCAGCCGGGTAGTAATAAGAATTATTTTGCACTTGATCAAAAATAAAGTACCCTATTGTCATCGTTTTGTGCTGACCTTGAGTAAACAACAAAATAGGCCCTGAATTGGTAAATAAGCCGGCGGTTGCAAACACCAACAGAGTGCTTATCGTGGGCCAAATTAAAGGAACTATTATTTGCAAAAGTTCACGGGTCATCGAAACGCCGTCTAGCCTTGCATATTCTAAAACGTCTTGCGGAATTCTGTGGATCGCGCCCGTAAAAAGCACTATGTTAGAGCCGAACCCCGTCCAGAATACGTAAAACAAAATAGTTCCCATGCTATACGCTTCGTCGGTTATCCATTCTATATCCACAACCTTGCCGCTAATAGACGATAATATGGCGTTTACCGGGCCGTCTACCGCGAGCATATATCTAAACAGTGCTACCAAAACAGCCGCCGATATGATCGACGGAAGGAAGAAAATTACCCTAAAAAATTTAGAAAAGAGTATTTTCTTGTATAAGTAGTACGAAAAGAGCAACGACGTAGGCAGACCTATTACCGTTCCCACAACGAATAACAGCAAAGTGTTTTTTAGGGCTAGGTCGAGCTCGAAATCTGCAATTGACAGCTCGTGAAAAAATCTGGAAAAGTTTTCAAACGTCCAAATCAAACCCTCTCTTGTTTGCAACTGAAAGGCCATTAATATTGAATTGAAATTTACGTATACCCAAAACACCAAAAACTGAATAATCCCCACGGAGAGCATCAGTCCTATAAAAAATCCGCGCTGAATTTTTCTGCTTTGCAAGGTTTTCTTTTTTACCGGTATACCTTGTGCTAAATTATCGCTCATTTTATTTTTCCTTAAAGCATTCGCTTGCCCGCCCCTTTAAGCGGGCAAGCCGTAATAAGTTAATTTTACCTAAATTTACCCTTTGTTATAACTGCAACTTAATTGGCAAAGCTGATTATAAAACCTTCATGTACTCTGCCCATTTTTCGTTGAGAAGTCTTGCTTCCTTTTCTAAATATTCTTTAGCAGTAATAGCGCCCGTCTTTTTGCCTAATGCAGTTTCGGGATACTCGTTACCGATAAATTGATCAAGCCCTGCCCTGTAGCGAATGGGATCGCGTGAGGAGGTAAAAATATAAGTTATTTCTCTTTCAGTAATTTGGTTAACAGATTCACGGAATAAAGAAAGTTCGCCCTCAGCCTTAAATTCGCTTGCGTTTACAACGGGAAGATAGCTCTTTGATTCTCTTAAAATAATTTCGATACCCTCGTCGCTATACATAAAGCGTAAAAAATCTATTACCATATCTTTGTTAACGCTAACCGCAGGAACTGCGCCTATAGCGCTGTTAGCGAGGGTAAATGTAATTGCTCTAGCCTGTTTAACAGCGTTAAATACTTGGGCAGAAACACTCTCGTAAGAGGTTTGACCGTTATCGATTGCGCTGATTACGTTTGCAAGAGTTTGATCCTTTTCAGCGGCGGTTGCACCGAGGCTTACGCCGTATTCGCTTTCGAGTTTTGCACTCAAATCAGAGGTTATGGGGGTTTTTACCATTTTAAGTTCAGCCTTATAATCGGTAGAGCCTTCCATCTCTCTTTCAAGCCAGTCACCCGTGATATACATACAAGCTCTGCCCTGTAAGAAATATTTTTGAGATTGGTTGAACTTGTTGTTCATGCTCGTTCCGTCGCAATAGCCGTTTGAACGCTTAATAAGCTTTTCAAGCTTTTGATAGGCTTGAAGCTTGCCGTCTGGTTGATATGCACTTTGATCGTAAACGCCGTTCTTTTTAACGGTTATCATTTCGTTCCACGCGTCGATACCGCTGTATTGAGCAATCCAAGGATAATATAAATAACGCCAATATTCTAAAGCTTCACCGCTGTAAATAAAGGGATAAATGGTGTAGTTTACGCCCGCAATATTAACTTGCGCCTTTTTTTCAGCTATTGCATCGCATAGAGCAAAAAGCTCGTCGGTAGTGCGAGGCTCGCTCCAATTACCTTCACCGAATACGTTATCAAGCGCGTCGGTGTTTAAAATCAACGAGCAAGGGCCCGAGGGAGAAGGTATGGTATAATATTTATTTTGGTATTCAGCTTGGTCGCCACTATACATCATTTCGGGGATAATTTCAGGACGGATTTTATCCTTAATCAATATATCTTCTTCCTTACTACCCGCCTTTGGCGTTGAGTTATAAACCTCGCTAATATCAGCTAAAGATTGGTAGGTTTCGCAATAATTACCGATGCTTAAACCGTCGATAAAATAAAGGTCAACCGAAGTAATATTAGTTTGAAACGCTGTAACGGCATCCTCTCTTACTAAGGGGTTGCAGTCTACCTCTACTTCAGCTTCGGGATTGTGCACCTTATATGCATCAGCAAGAGCCTGTGCCCACGTAGCACCGTAACCGCCTTCAAACGATGCAATAGAAAGCGTGCCCTTTTTTCCTTCAGTCTTATTACCGGGCGTACATGCGCATGCACTTGCAACAAGACCTAAAGAAAGGATTAAACAGAAAATTTT
Source organism: Clostridia bacterium (assembly GCA_017456665.1). GTDB lineage: Bacteria > Bacillota > Clostridia > Christensenellales > Borkfalkiaceae > HGM11416. The sequence goes on from JAFTIY010000046.1 coordinate 6,736, forward strand.
CTTAAAAGTTTTCATATTTCCACCTCTTTTTTTATTTGGTACTTTATACCTTTCGACCAAATTATAGCATAGGATTTTATCTATTTCAATATCAAAAAAAATGATTTTTATTAAAAAATTAATAAAAAGTAAAGAAAATCACACTAATGTGTTGACTTTTTAGTTTTTTTTTGGTATTTTTTACCTATGAACGCTAACGATAATAAAAATTCGCCTTTTTTTGCAGGCAATAAAAATAAATGGTTTAAACCGCGCGGTTACTACGTACATTCTTATAACAACTTTGATATGACCGTTCACAGCCACAGCCGTATCGAGATAATGTACGTGTTTACGGGTGAAGTTCAAATTGAATATCAAATACCCGGCGAGGAGTGGAAAAAAACCACCATTATTCCGAGCAACTACGTTTTTATCGATGCCAACATTCCGCACAAAATAAGTATAAACAATATCACTACCACGATATACAATATAGAACTATCGCTTACCGATAGCTCGGATTTAGGCTTTTCAATTGGCGGAATGTGCTCTAAAGAATCCTTCGTTAACTCATTTTTTAATAAAAAACGCGACTTGTTCGTTTGCAGCGACGACGGGCTGTTTTTACAAAATTTACTTATAGTGCAAAAATACATTGGCAACGAAATAAATAACGTACACGACAGCTATTTAAATTATTTATTAAGCGCGCTACTACTGCTTTTGGCAAAGCAGTTTAAGCAAAGCAAAAAACACGTGGGTACCGTTTACGTCAATACTGCCGTTAACTATATTTACGAAAATTATAACCGCGATATTACCTTAAGCTCTTTGGCTGAAATTTGCGGCATTTCTCCAAACTACTTAAACACCCTTTTTTCGCAAAGCTTCGGTTGCACGTTTAAGGAATATTTTAACAGATACCGCATTACGCGGGCATGCTTGCTTCTCTCTTCTACAAATCTACCTATAGACGACATACGCGCACAAGTGGGGTATCACAATAAAATATGCTTTAACCAAAACTTTTTAAAATATGCAGGTAAATCCCCTAAAAAATATAGGCAAGAGGTTCAAAGCATAAACATTGCAAAAACTCACGCAGAAGGCTCGGCAAATACCTATTGGAACGTTTAACCTTTAAAAATCAACCGCTTATGATATCTTTATTAAAACAAAAAAAACAGGCATTTGTCTGCTATCCTTAGCGGAGAAATCGTGCCGGCGAAAAGCGGAAGGCGTTTTGCCTTCCGCTTTTTGCTTTGCATTAGGCTACTTAGGAAAATTTGTCAATAGCTTTTTGAATAATTTTTTTGTTTTTTGGAAATAATATTTAGTTTGGCGCAATCGGTCTAAAACACCGTTATGTAGCTTCCCTGATTGTCACGAATTTTTGAAGGCATAAGTAAAGCCCTCGCCGAACATTCAAGCGAAGGCTTTTTATATTACACATATAAAGTAGTTATTCCACCCTCATCATTCTATATCCAACACCGATGTGGGTTTGGATATACTGCGGTGAGTCGGGGGGTGCTTCGATCTTTTTGCGTAGCGTTGCCATAAAAACACGGAGAGAGGCTACGTTA
>JAFTIY010000047.1 GCA_017456665.1 Clostridia bacterium
ACATTTAGATAAGCTTTACTGGAATAAGGATAAAACGACTGTTGATGATAAAACCTTTAACGAGCGTTTGCATTTAGCGGTGAATAAGCCTTGCTGGATAATAGACGGTAATTTTAGCTCAACTATCGAAATTCGTTTAAATTTATGCGATACAGTAATTTTTTTAGATTATCCAACGGAGGTTTGTGTTAACGGAGTTTTGTCGCGCTTGGGTAAAGTAAGAGGTGATATACCTTGGGTTGAAGGCCCTGAGCCAGACGAGCAGTTTATGAATTACGTTAAAGGCTTTAACCTTAATAAAAGACCGCAAATCGTTGAACTATTAAAAAAATATTCGCATAAAAGGTAATAGTTTTTACCAGTAGAGAACAGGCGAGTGCTTGGCTTTTAAGTTTAAGATAAGGTATCAATATGGCGATAATTGCGTTATAGGTAGAGATTTTAATTATTTGCGATAAATATTATTGTTAAAGGTGGATTATGGTAGAGGTTGTAGCCGCATTAATTTGGCAAGAAAACAAGTTTATGATATGCCAGCGCCCTAAGCATAAAGCAAGAGGGCTTTTATGGGAATTCGTTGGCGGTAAGGTAGAAGTGGGCGAAAGTAAGCAGCAAGCCCTCGTTAGAGAGTGCAATGAAGAGCTAAATATAACCGTTGAGGTGGGCGACGTTTTTACCGAGGTTATACACGAATATCCCGATATAACGGTGCGCCTTACTTTATTTAATGCAACGATAAAAAGCGGAAGTATAAAGCTCGTTGAGCATAACGATATAAAATGGATAACGCCAAGTGAGGTTGACCTGTATGATTTTTGCCCAGCCGACGTTGAAATTTTGCAAAAAATAAAAAGCGAGTTTTTAAATTAACAACAATATAAAAGTGGCGCTAATTGACTTATAGCGCCACTTTTTGTTATTAATCAAGTTAATTAAACGATAAATAATATAGAAAGAGCAATAATAATTTGCGCAGGGTAGTAGGTTGCATGGCAAAGCACGCTGATATATCTTTTCTTTTCGCCGAAGTAGTTGTGCATAAGCACCATATCCGAAAAATAGAAAAGTGTAAAGCCGATTGTTAAAAGCAAGGCACTAATACTAAAATTAAAAATAAGGGCGGTTGCGCAAAGTGCAAACGACAGGCTTTCAAGCAGTGAATAAATTAAAACGCCTGCTGTTAGTTTTTTATAGTCGAGCTTGCCGAAGAGTTTATTGCCGTAGGTATAAAACAGTGCCATTGGAATAATAAAGCATAAAACCCAAGGCGAAATACCCAATAAAAAAATAAGAGCTATGCAATAGGTTATGTGCCCCAACGTAAACCAAGCTGCACCGCCTACTATTACTGGCAACGTGTCGCGCCTCAATTCACTTAATCTGGGCATTCCCAAAATTATATCGCCAACTAAACATAAAACCAAGCCGAATAGCAGTAAAAAGCTGCCTATAAGTTGATTATCGGATATTTTATTCCATCCGTTTTTAATAAAATAATATAGGCATACGAGGCCGAGTGCAGTAAATAATACACTCGAAAAGGTTTTGGTATATAGGTAGATAAGATTTTTTTTAAACGAAAATACCGTAAAAAGTATTGCCGTTAAAATGCATAAAAAAAGTATGGTAATTACGGTAGGTTGCATAAATCTCCTTCTTTAAGTTGGTGTTGTACAAAACGGTGTAATTTTACCTTTTACCGTTTATAAATGCCTTAATTTTTTCGTCGCAAATCCTTGCCTGTAAATTTAATAATTGCGCTTTCTTTGCCCGATAAGCGACTTAAAACTCTGTCGTTATAGCGGGTTTTAATTTCTTCAAGTTCAAGGTTGGTAGTAATGATAAACGGCTTACCGCCTGATAGTCTTTCAGATAAAAAGGCGGTAAGATATTCGGTAGTAACGTTTTTATAAACAGGCTCTGTGCCAAGGTCGTCGATAACTAAAAGATCACAGTTGGTTAAAAGGTCGTAAATTGCCCGTTTATCGCCAAAACTTGCAGTGTGATATCTTAAAAATACTTCGCCGAGCTTTGTGGCAGAAAGGTAGATAACGGTGTTATTGGCCGACTTTATCGCACTTGCAATACATCCGGCACTAAAAGTTTTGCCCGTTCCGGTACTGCCTAAAAATATTAGGTTTTTAACCGTTTCCGGCGGGAATTTTTCAACGTAAGATAAAAAAAGCGATTTAAGTTTTTTGCTGTCTTTATCGTTTGCAATATAATCGTCAAAGGTGGGAAGATTAATTTCGTTTAAGCCTAAAATCCCTTGAGTAACCGTTGCAAGCGTTTCAAAAAAGCAACTGCAAAGGCTTCCGTCTTGAAGGTGCGCGCTGTCGTTGCATTTTTTGCAAACGTAATTGGGTTTTAAGCTGTTTTCGGTAAGATTGAGTGCAAGTAAAAGCTGTTTAAGCTGTTGCTTTTTTTCTTCGCGCTCTTGTTTAAGCTTATTCGCAAGTTCTTCGTTTTGCTCAAATTCTGCCTTGCAAATTTCTAACGACAGACCTTTTATTTGATATCGCAAATTGGTATACGGTTGATTTTTTTCGAGAGCGTTATTGATTTTATACGCCACTTCTTCGGCTTTTGCCTTACGCTCGGCGTATAAACTGAACACGGCGTTTAATATACTGTCGCTTTGAATCATGATTAAAATTTAATATCGTCTACGCTATCGATAAGCGCGTCGAGTTCCTCCTTGGTGTAACTGCGTTCGTTGATAAAGTGACTGCCTGTGCTGACTGTTGAAGCCGAAGGAGCGACTGTGTTTTGTAAAACTTTGTCTTTTGTAAAAATGCCTTTGCTTTTCCAATCAGATAAGATTGTGTTCATATATACTAGCGGTCTTATTTTTCCAATCGATAAGGTTGCGGCTTGCAAAATCATTTCTTCGTTAAAGCCCCAGTTGTTCCAAGCGTAAATCATTTGACGGTCGCTTCCGGTGGGCTTTCTGTCAAGCCCGCAAGCGTTTAAAACACATTTAATAAATTCATCAGTTTTGGCGATTGCTTTAACGTATTCGGCTATGCTTGAAAGAGTGATAAGTCCTTTATCGTAAAGACTTAAAATTTGCTCATTTAAACCATCTAAGCTGCGCTTATTCTTTTTAAAGCAGTAGTTTGCCAAAAATTCAAGAGTATCTGCGTCGTATCCCATGGCTAGCCAGCCGAGTAAGTAATTATCGATAACGGGTTCGATAACCTCCACGTAAACTGAAAGAGCCTTGCAAATTTTGCGCGCAAGTTCGCGATATTGTTCTTTTTGCTTAATATATTCTTCAATTTGTTTTTCTACAAATAACTTGCCGGCGTAAAGCTCGCAAATAAATTCGTCAAGCGCTTTAAAGCTCTTGCGCTTGCATTTTTTTGCAACAAACAGTATAACGCGTTGCTCGTAGCCAAGTTCTTTTCTCCACTTGTTAAAGGTTTGCAGGTCTTCAATTTCAGGCTTGCGCTTTAATCCAAGAGCCGAAAGAACTGCCGAAATATCTTCGCTGCGAGTAATATAATCGCTTAATTCCTTTTCGATAAGCTCGGTGGTAACTATTCCGCGGTAAGCAAAATCCTTTGCTACGGTAATTATGTATTTATAGCCGATAGATGGGCCTTTAAGGTCTACGCAATACTTGCAAATCATTAAAAGAGCCTCGGGTTTTAGCGAAAAATCCTCCATTAAGTTAAAGTATGCAGAGTATTCAGAGGTGCTTATCATTCTATCGGGTAAAAGTGCCTGAAGTGAGGTTGTAAATTCGCCGTATTTTTCGGGCTTGAACTTGCGTGGCTTGCCCGTTTTTGATAAAGGCATAAATCTTACCGAAAAGGGCTCTTCAGATATAATTGAAACTAGGTCGTACTCCTCCCAAAACTTAAAGCAGTCGATAACGTCTTCGGGTGTAAGTCCCAATTCGCCGGCAAAGCTTTCTATACTAAAATCTGTTTGAGATTTGCATGCGTAAAGGCCAAAAAGGTAAACGCGTACAGCCTCGCCCGTAGCCTCGGGTAGATAATCTGTTATAAAGGCGCAATCTAGCGATAAAACGCCGTTTTTATTGTATTCGGTTGAAAATGAGCAAAATGACATATATCACCTTTATTGCAGGTATTTTATCCAAACACTTGATTTATTTTGGCAAATAAGTTAAAATAGCAATAAATCAAACGTACAGTATATTATTTATATTACTAATATAGTTTAAACCATTGGGCGAAAAAAATCAAGTTGATTTTATCAATATTTTTTTAAACCCCACATTTTGTGTTTTATTTTTTTTGGGTAACTATATTTGCTATTTGAATATCATAAGAGGGCTTTTATGAGAATTTTGCACACGTCCGATTGGCATATCGGAAAAAAACTCAACAACAAATCCCGTCTTGACGAGCAGGCAGAGGTGCTGGCTGAAATATGCGAGCTATGCGATGAGCAAAAGACGCAGCTGGTAATAATTGCGGGCGATATTTTTGATACCTACCTTCCTTCAGCAGAGGCTGAGGAGCTATTTTTTGCAACCGTTTGCCGCTTGGCAACACCTGAAAGGGCGGTAATTATTATAAGCGGCAATCACGATGATTGGCAACGGCTTTGCGCTTCTCGTAATCTTGCAAGCAAAAACAACGTTTATATTTTTGGCGGTATACTTGCTCCATCGAGCGGTAGCGCTAAGGTGTATGCGAGTGAATGCGGGGTTAATCACGCTGTTATAACTGACGGAAAAGAGAGTTTATACGTCGGTCTTTTGCCCTATCCCGGCGAGCAAAAGCTCGGTGAGAAGAGTAGCGATATACCTTATCAAGAAAGAATGAGAGAATGGATTAACCAATGCTTTGAACAAAACGTAAACGAATTTGCTCAAATTTTTGTTTCGCATTTGTTTATGCTTGGCGGAGTTTCTGGCGAAAGCGAAAGGCAGATTGACCTTGGTGGAGCAAGGGTTGTAGATCGCGATTTAATTCCTAAAAATGTGTTGTATACGGCGCTTGGTCACTTGCACAAACGCCAAATTATCGATGGAAATCGCAACATTATATACAGTGGATCTCCACTGCAGTACAGTTACGATGAAATTTTGCATGAAAAATCTGTAACTTTTTTTGAGGTTGACTGTAAAAATAAAGAGGTTAAAAATTTAAACGTTGTTCCGCTTGAAAAGGGAAAAAGGTTGGTAAAATGCGTTGCGTTAAGCGTTGAAGAGGGTAAAAAACTGCTTGGACTTTATTCAAATTGCCACGTTGAGCTCACTTTAAAGCTTTCGGGTGTGCTTTCTGATAGAGAAACTCGCGAGCTTTCAAGTGAATATCCTTCGCTTAACCAGTTAAAGCTAGAAATTATTTCTTCAGAGCAAAAATCAACCTTTGCATCGCGAAAAAATTTAAACGACAGTCAGCTGTTTAATGAGTATTATAAGAAGAAATTTAGTGAGCAAGCTCCGCAAAAATTGCTCGAAGCCTATCTTGAAGTGTTGAGTGAGGTAAAAAAATGAAGCCGTTGTATTTAACGATAGAAGGGGTAAAAAGCGTTGCCGAAGAGCAAAAAATTAATTTTGAAAGGGTTGCAAAAAACGGTATTTTTGGAATATTCGGCAAAACCGGAAGCGGAAAAAGTACCATTTTAGACGCCATTGTTTTAGCTCTTTACGGTAGTGTGGTAAGCAACGTAGATAACAGCGAATTTGTAAACAAGGGCAAAAATCTTGCAAGAGTAAACCTTACGTTCAGCGTTACCGCAGGTGGTGGGGTTAAAAAGTATAGGGTAGAGCGAGTATATAAATTTAGCAAGGATCGCAAAAACTTAACTTCAACAGCTAAACTGTTTGAATTTAAAAATGGCGACGAGTATCTTGTTTGTGATGGCGCGGCAAGCGTTACAAACGTTATCAAAAACGAAATTATAGGGCTTGAAAAAGCTGATTTTTTAAAGTGTATAGCGCTTCCGCAGGGCGAATTTTCGGCGTTTGTAAAGATGTCGCGAGGGGAAAGGCTTAAAGTCGTAGGAAAGCTGTTTAATCTTGAAAGATACGGCGATGAGTTGGCCAGAAAAACCAGAGCAAAGCTCGATGGTATAAAGGTTGAACTTTCTAATCTTGAAGGCAGGCTTTCGCAACTTGAACAGTATTCTACCGAAAAGCTTGCAACTTTAGAAAAACAGCTTGCAGAAAGCAAAAATGAACTAGACGCAAAAAGGGTAGAATACGAGCTTGTTAAGCAAGAAGAAAAAAGAGTAGTAGGCGTTGCTTCTTTAATTAAAGAAAGAGAGGAAAAATTAAACGAATTTCAAAAAAAGTTGGCCTATAAGGCGATTATCGATGCTTATGAACAAGAAATTGCACTGTTTGATAAGGTAAATTTACATCGCGAAAGCATAAACGGCTATTTAGAAAACGGTAAAAAAATTGAAATAGCAAAAAGAGAAGCCGAACAGCTTGCGGTAAAAAAAGCTGAGCTTGATAAGAAAATCGGTGAGCTTAAAAACCAAGAGAATAGATTGCCAGAAATGCAAGAAAAGCTAGACTTGTTAAAGGTTAAGCAAAGTAAGCTCGAAGACGTAAAAATAAAACAAGAAAAACTTGAAAAGTATCGCAAACAAATTGAGGAGTTTAGGGAAGAATATAAAGCATATAAGGCTGAAAGAGAAAAATACTTAGCCCAAAAAGAAGAGGCTCAAAATAGGGCTCGATTACTTGGCGAAAAAGCTAATGCTTGCGACGTTCAAAAAGTGCTAAGCGGTTTGAGTGAAAGACTTTCTCAATCAGCAGTTAAGGAGCTTGCGCTTTCGCAAATAAACTTTTTAAAGGAGCTGGTAGATAGTTTATCTTCTGCTTTACTTCCCGAAAGTAAAGTGGCTGTTAATCAACTTATAGCGGCACGTATTGATAAATTGAGCCGCATTTTAGAGCAAAAAGAAGAGGGTGACTTAAAGGAAGAATTATCGCTTACAGTTAAAAAACTTGATGAGCTTGCGTCGCTAAAATCTTTAATTGAAAAGGCTATAGGAGAGAGCAACGCTTGCGATATAAAAATTGCCAACGCCACCGAGAGACTAGAAATGGCCACCAAAGAGGGGGTTAAAGCAAGAGAACAATTTGACGAGCTAAACGGTGAAATAAACTTAATTTTAGGTGGTGAAAACTACTTTAACGTAAGCCAAAAAACCAAAAAAGAAATTGATAGTTTAAACGCTGCAATACAAAAAATAAGTGCGGATAATCGACTTATAGGCGAACTTATTGCAAAATGCGATGCGGATATAGCGCGAAATGGAGGTATTTTAACCCAGCTGTGCGCTTTGCAAGCAAATTGCGAAAAAACGGTTAAACTTTTGTCGCAGCAAACGGGCATGGATTTTGATAAGCTCAATTTAACGCTTTCAAACGAGCAAGAAATTAACAAAAAGCGTTTGCTCGTTGCTAATTACAAAACTGAATGTGCAGTGCTTGAAAAGAGAATAGGCGAGCTAAATTTATTGCTTGCTAACAGCGACGTTACTCAAGCTTATGCCGATGAAATATGTGCAAAAAGTGCAAAAATCGGCGAAGAATTTGAAAAAATTACCAAAATTTACGGAGAAATTTCTTTTAACTATAAAATCAGTTTGAAAAATAATGAAGAATGGTGTATAATAAATAATAATATTTCGCGCGCGAAAGAAGAGTACGATTTGCACAGTTCCTTATACGTTTTGGTAAAGGAAGGCAGATTTATGGAATTTGTTGCGGAAGAATACCTTTGCGAAATTGCATCTGACGGAGAAAATCGCCTGCTTAATTTAACGGGCGGAGTATACGGTCTATGCTATCGCGATGGGAACTTTTTTGTAACTGATAACCTGCGCGGCGGTGTTATGCGCCCCATTGGTGGATTATCGGGAGGTGAAACCTTCCTCGTTTCGCTTTCATTAGCGCTGGCGCTTTCTTCGCAGATAAGTCAAAAGGCATTAAAGCCGATAGACTTTTTCTTCTTAGATGAAGGCTTTGGCACTTTAGACGACGAGCTTATCGAAACTGTAACAGATAGTTTAGAAAAACTGCAAAGAGCAAATCTTACGGTAGGTTTGATAACCCACGTAACCGAGCTTAAAAACAGAATTCAATCTAAAATTTACGTTACGGGCGCAACGCTAACTCACGGAACTTTAATAAGCGACAGAAGTTAACGAAAAGGGCTGCTTACGTTTAGAAGTAAACGCGAGCCGAAAAACAAAAAAAAGAAGGGTTGCTTCCCAATAAAAAGCACACGATCGGAGAAATATGGAAAACGTTAGAAAAATTCTTACGCCCTCGGCAATATGGAAGAATTTTAACGGCGACTTGCCGTTAAAAGAAAGCAAAGTTAACGAGATGACGTATGACGGCATTACCTACATCGAAGTATATTTTTCGGGCAGGGAAACCGAGTCGGGCAGGGTTCGTATATACGGGCTTTACGCACGCCCTCAACCCCTACCAATGAACAGAAAACTAGGCGCAGTACTTATTTTACCCGATTGCAATGAAACGGTAGATCTTGAAACGGTTAACCATTTTGCTCGCATGGGTTACGCCGTTTTAATGGTCGATTACAGAGGAGACGTTGGCGATACAACCAACCACACTAATTATCCTTCTGAAATAGAATATGCAAACTACGGCAAAGAGCCCGATATTTTTAAAGTTGAACGCACCGCGCAAGAAACCTGCTGGTACGAATGGGTTGCCGTTGGTAAATACGCTCTTGCATACCTTAAATCACGCCCCGAGGTAGATAAAATAGGCGTAGTAGGCATTAAACAAGGTGGCAACGTAGGTTGGCAACTTTTATACAACGAAGATAGGGTTTCTTGCTTCGTAACCCTTTTCGGTATTGGTTGGCAGGCATACAAAGGGGTTCATAAGAGCAATAGTGGCGATATAGAGATGAACGACGAGCGCTATCGCTGGCTTGGCGGTGTAGATGCACACGTTTACGCACAATACGCCTCTTGCCCCGTTCTTTACGTTGCCGGCACAAACAGTTACGATTACGACTGCGAGCGCGGAGTAGATACTTTAGCTCGTGTAAATAAAAGTATTAAATGTTCCTTCTGTTACGCACCTAGGCTGCGTAACGTAGTTAACAAAAAGTGCGGCGACGATATTGCCGTATTCTTAAAAAAACATTTATCCCGTGCAGGCGCTCTTTCGGATAAGCTTTATTTCCCTGAAAGTCCGCAGGTTTCAATTGCTCTTGGCGATGATAAGCGAAGTGCTTTTGCCGAGGTAACGGTTGATTGTGAAGATAAATTAAAGGGGCTTTGCGTGTATTTAAGCGAGG
>JAFTIY010000004.1 GCA_017456665.1 Clostridia bacterium
ATAACTGCTCCTCAGTCCGTCGAAGAGATAATAAAAAATGCCCAACCGAAGTTGAGCATTTTTGTGTCGAACAAAGGTCGAAATTATCTCTTTGAGAATTGAGGAGATCTACTAGCTTTCTTTAAGCCGTATTTCTTTCTTTCTTTCATTCTGGGGTCACGAGTTAAGTAACCTTCTTTCTTAACAACGGGACGAAGTTCAGGTTCAGCAACGATTAATGCTCTTGCAATACCGTGTCTGATAGCGCCTGCTTGACCGGTGAATCCACCGCCGGTAACGTTTACGAATACGTCGTAAGCGCTTTCTTTACCGGTTAAAACCAAGGGTTGACGGATAACTAATTTTAAAGTTCCGAGATCGCAGTACTCATCGATAGTTCTGCCGTTGATGATGATATTGCCGGTGCCGCCGGGGATAAGTCTAACTCTGGCAATTGCTTTTTTTCTTCTGCCGGTTCCCCAATATTGAACCTTTTTCTTTGCAGTTTTAGCCATTTTAATAATTACCTCCTATTAGCGTTCCAATTTGAGTTCAACGGGTTTTTGAGCTTGATTTTCGTGCTTGTCACCCTTGTAAACTCTGAGTTTTTTGATCATTTTTGCACCGAGCTTGTTGTGGGGAAGCATACCTTTAACTGCTTCGTAAACAACAACGTCAGACTTAGTTTCCATCATTTTTTTGTAAGGAATCTGTTTAAGACCGCCAACGTAACCGGTGTGGTAGGTGTACATTTTGTCTTCGAGTTTGTTACCGGTTAAAACTACTTTGTCGCAATTTAAAACGATAACGTAATCACCCATATCAACGTTGGGGGTGAAGGTGGGTTTATGTTTTCCTCTGATAACCGTAGCAACTTGAGAAGCTAATCTACCTAAAGTCATACCGGCAGCGTCTACAACGTACCATTTAACTTCTGCTTGACCCGGCTTTTCCATAAAGCTGTTCATGCTTTTTGTCTCCTGAAAATTTCTATTTTTATTTTATCTATTAAAAAGAAAAATTGTCAGAAAAAGAGGGGCTATTTCCTTTTCATAAAATTTCCCTTATAATCAGCCTATACATTTTACATAACTTTTAATGTTAAGTCAAGCGTTTTTACGCTGTTTTTGCCAAAATTATGCAAAAATCAATATATTTTAGGCAGTTTTATTCCGCTATAATAAACTTTTTTGAGCATAAGCCCTTTTGCGGGCATCGTTTTGCCTATATGATTGCGCGTTTTTCCCTCGATTATTTTTTTTACCTCTTCGGGTAAAAGCTTGCCCTGCCCAACGAATAAAAGAGTTCCGGCAATCGTTCTTACCATATTATATAAAAAACCGTTGCCACACACGGTAACCGTTATTAAATTTTTGCTTTGCTTCACCTTACAAGAATACACCGTGCGCACGCTATCTTTAACAGAGCTGTTAGATGCTAAAAAGCATGCAAAATCATGCTCGCCCTCAATATATTTTGCCCCCTCTTGCATCAGTTTTACGTTTGCCTTATCAATTTGCTGAGCATAAGGCTCGTAAAGAGGGAGGGCAACATCGCTTAAATAAAAGGTGTAGCAATAGGTTTTTTTCTTTGCCGAAAACCTTGCGTGAAAATCTTTAGGGGCTTTTGCGCTGTAAATTATTTTTACGTCTTCGGGCAAAAGAGTATTTAGCGCAAAGCTGTATTTTTCGGCAGGAATGTTTTTTTCAATATCAAAGTGAGCTATCTGGCAAAGGGCGTGAACGCCGCTATCGGTGCGCCCGCTTGCAGTTACAGTGCATTTTTCGCCCGTAAGCTTAAAAATGGCCTCTTCTATAGTTTGTTGAACGGTACGCATTTCGGGCTGAACTTGCCATCCGCAAAAATTTTTACCGTCGTATTGTATAGCTAAAATAATTCTCATACCAACGCCACGAACGCTCCGTTTAAATAAATTACGCCTGCAAGCACTATTGCAAACACCACAAAGCCAACCCCATCGCGATAGCCTAGCTTTAACCTTTTATAGCGCGTTCTGCCCTTGCTTCCGCTATAACACCTTGCATCCATAGCGTCGCCCAATTCTTCTGCTCTGCGGAAAGAGCTTACCAAAAGGGGTATTAAAATGGGAATCATAGCTTTAGCGCGAGCAATTAAACCGCCGCTTTCAAAATCGCCGCCACGCGCCTTTTGAGCGTTGATTATGCGCTGCGTTTCATCCGACAACGTAGGAATAAAGCGAAGTGCAATGCTCATTATAAGCGCGAGCTCGTGCACGGGAAATTTTATAAGCTTTAACGGATAGAGCAAGCTCTCTATGCCGTCGGTAAGTTCTACGGGGGTGGTTGTTAAGGTTAAAATTGAACTGCCTAATACAAGCATACTAAGCCTTAACGCCATAAACGCCGCAAAAATTAACGAGCTATCGGTAACCCTTACCGATCCCCATTCGATAAACACTCTATCGTATTCTCCGCTGTAAAAGAACACGTTTAGTATTACGGTGAATATGATTAAAAAGAGTATGCCCTTCATGCTTTTAAGCACGGTAAACACGGGCACGCGCGAAAAGATTATCGCGAGCACCAAAAACGCCCCGATAAGCGCAAACCCAAAAAAGTTACTAACCACAAAAACGGTAACCAAATATGCAATTAGCAGCAGTAATTTAACGCGCGGATCCATCGAGTGAACGAAGGACTTTGCTTGATAATACTGCCCAAAAGACAAGCTTTTTGCCATTTATTTTATTCTCGTTTAATTTTATTTTAAAACGCACTCAGCTTTACTAAAAAAGCTGGCCTATAGCGCGATTAACGCCACGTTAGTTGTTCGTTGTTTTTTTAAAAAACCTTTCAAGATCGCAAATAAACTGCTCGGTTTTAAAGTTGCAGTTTAGGTTTATTCCTCTCTCTTTTAAAAGATTGTTTACCTGCACGGTAACCGGAAGATTTAGCCCTGCATAGCTTTGATTTGAGTTAAAAACCTCTTCGGGCGTGCCTATTTTTACCAGCTCGCCTTGTTGCATAACCGCAATGCGCGAGCAGTTTTCTAAAACTTCGTCCATATCGTGCGAAACGATAATTATAGTGCGGCGGCCGTTTTCAAGCGAGTGTAAAAGGGCCATAAGCTCCTTTTTACCTGCAGGATCTAACCCCGCAACAGGCTCATCGAGCACCAAAACTTCGGGATCGGTTACCAAAACGCCTGCAATTGCAACCCTGCGCTTTTGCCCGCCGGATAAATCGAAGGGGGATTTATCCTTTACCTCGTAATAATTAAGCCCTACCGCGTTAAGTGCATTAGCCACCCTTTGAGCAACCTCGTTGGCGTTAAGATTAGGAAAAAAGTTTTTTAATCCAAACGCAACGTCATCAAAAACGCTTTCGGCAAAGAGCTGGTATTCGGGATACTGAAAAACCATTCCCACCTTGCTTCTTAACTCTTTTAACTGTTTTTTATATTTCTTTTTATCCTTTAGCGAAAGGTCGAATTCGCCAACCGATAAAAATCCCTCTTGAACGGGCAAAAGTGCGTTTAAATGCTGTATAAGCGTACTTTTACCACTGCCCGTTTGACCTATTATGCCAAAAAACTCACCCTCGTTAATTGTTAAACTAACTTTATTTAAAGCATATACCGCGGGCTTTTTTTTGGGATCGTAAGAATACGTTAAATCTTTGCAAATAATTCGCATAATCTATCTGCTAACTCCTTTACGGTATAAACCTGTTGATCGCCTAAATCAACCCCTCTCTCTTTAAGCCTGTTATAAATATAAGCTGCCCTCGGAAGTGATAAACCGCACTCTTCAATGCGTTTTTCGCACGCAAAAATTTGCTCGGGTGTACCGCTCATAACAACCTTTCCGCCATCCATTACGATAACCCTATCGGCATCGAGTGCCTCTTCCATATAGTGCGTAACGCAAATTACAGTTAATCCATTTTCTTTATTTAACTTTTTAATAACGCCGATTACCTCTTCTCGCCCAACGGGATCAAGCATTGAGGTAGCTTCGTCTAATATTAAAATTTTAGGATTGATTGCAAGAACTCCCGCAATGGCAACCCTTTGCTTTTGCCCGCCAGAAAGCTCTGAAGACGGGCGGTTTCTAAACGAAAGAGTACCGGTTGCGTTAAGAGCAAACTCTATGCGCTGGGCAATTTGCTCACGACTAACCCCAATATTTTCGGGCCCAAAGGCTATATCATCTTCAACTATAGTTGCAACCATTTGGTTATCGGGGTTTTGAAAAACCATTCCAACGCTTTTGCGTATTTCAAAAAGGTCGCTTTTATTTGCCGCGTTTAATCCAAAAACCTCAACGCTACCGCTTTGCGCGGTAATTAACCCGTTTATAAGCTTTGCTACGGTGCTTTTTCCGCTACCGTTTCTTCCGAGCACAACGATATATTCCCCTTGATTAATTTCAAGAGAAAGGTTGTTTACGGCGTTAATTTCGTCGTCGTATGAAAAACAAACGTTGGTTAATTTTACTGCTGACATTTTTTCCTTTTTTTTGCAAAATGCTTTTTTTAGGTTGCGCTTTTTAATTTTGCGCCACGTATTATTATACCATTTATATAATTTTTTAACAAGCATTTAATAAAACTCAAGCGATTTTATTGATCTTTAAATTTTACTCGTTTAATTTTTAATTACAATTTAGCCACTAAACTCTAAACATATATTGTTATAAAATTGATATATATGCTTTTTGCTCCTAAAGAACAAAAAAGGTAGCTGTTTTTGCAACCACCTTTAAAAAAATGTATTTTGTTTATATACGCTAATTAACCGTACTTCTAATTGGCAGCTCGTAATCGTAGGTTAACGTCATTTGCTTGCCCTGGTATTTGTTATAGTAATTATCGGTTATAACTACGCAATTTGCAACGTAATAATAAATTTGCAAATTTTCATCGTAATTAATATAGGTTTTTGAATAATCAATTTTATATCTAGCTTCTATTACCAAATGACCGTTTTCTTCCCCTGCAGGATATACGTACATAAGAGATTTTACTTTATCATTCTGCCGATTATTAACGTCATATTCATAAATACTTATATCCCACGCCTCACCCGAATACTCTTGCTCACCGGCAAATTTAAGCGTAACGATAATCTTTCTTGCCATAACGCCTTGATCTTCAAAGTCGCTAGCATGCGGAAACGTATAGCCAAGTTTTATATAATAGTCGAGCATACGATAGGTATGATACTCTCCTTCTATGTTTGGATTAATATCCATTTCATTCCCTTGAAAAACTGCTTTGGGATTACAGTGTAGTACTTGCGCCAAGCTCACACTTTGTTTTGGTGTATCGGTTACTTTAAATTCTTGTTTAGGCGCTGTGTAGCAGCCAAAGCAAACGGTTAGGCTAACACTTGCCAACAAAACAAGCAAAATTTGTTTTATTTTTATCATATAAACACCACCTTTTAATAGGTTTTTATTGCGGCGGGTTACCTTCGTAATATTCTATCGCCTTTTGAATTTCAAAAACCTTGCCGGTATATTTTTTATAATAATCATCCTTTTCAACGGTAGCCTTTAAAAGCACTCGTTCCGTTACTTTATAATATCCCGGTGCAATATCTTCTATTTTCGGCATATCGCTCCACTTTTTATAGCATAGCCCGGTTGAAATTACTATTGCGCCGTTTTCTTCCCCTGCAGGATAGATAAACATATAATTTCCTCCTACTACTTTAACTACCCCTTTAAAAGGTTGCTCGCCTTTTAATTTAAGTTCAACGTAAACAACCCCTTCGTTATCTATTAATTGTTTATATGATTCAAAGTCAATATACAGCTCCTCACATTCCCAAATTCCAATATCAATATCTTGATATCTATAATTATTGTTATACCTTATAAACAGCGATGAAAAAATCCGCCCCGGATACATTGCCCCGCAAGAAGCAGAAAAGGTTACGCAAATAAAAACCAATACAACCGATATTGCTTTTTTTAGCTTTAACATTTTTAATCTCCTCCTTTCTAATCTATTACGTAGCCCGAGAAAAAGGGTAATCCTGTTTGATTGCTCCATTTTTCAATCGGTATATTTTGCACCTTTGTTTATATACGCTAATTAACCGTACTTCTAATTGGCAACTCGTAATCGTAGGTTAACGTCATTTGCTTGCCTTGGTATTTGTTATAGTATTTATCGGTTATAACTACGCAATTTGCAACGTAATAATAAATTTGCAAATTTTCGTCGTAATTAATATAGGTTTTTGAATAATCAATTGTACATTTAACTTCTATTACCAAATGCCCGTTTTCTTTCCCGCCTGGATATACGTACAGCAGCGAGGGCCTGATCTTGTAGTAAACATCATTATACTCTGCGCTCCATGCACTACCCTTATACTCTGCTTCCCCATCAAAATTGAGTGTAACGTCAATGCTACGCACGTAAAGAGAATTGATTTTTTTAAAATCACTTTTATTGGGAAACAAGTTGCGGTCAACGTATTGCAAAGTTAATTGATTTAAACTCATCTCTTCCCCTTCCCATATCCATTCCGTAACAGAAGGATCTAAATGATTAGCTGTATGACTTAATGCAAAATACGGAAAGGGCTTATACACATAAAAGGATTGCCCACAGCCAAAAAGCGTAAGCAAAAAGGCAAAAGCAAACACCAAAAGCCCAATTTTTTTTATTTTTGTCATATTTAAACAATCTCCTATTTTACCATTTCGCGTTAAAAACCATATCATCCGATATCGGGTAATTCAAGTGCTTTGTATATTTTTTCAAAAACCTTGCCGGTATATTTTTTATAATAATCATCCCTAATAACTTCTGCCATCATAAAGCAATGAACAATCTCTTTGCCATCTACTATTTCGCGATGGTTTTCTTTGCTATGATCATAATAGAGAGCCGGAGCAATTACTATTGCTCCTTTATCTTCTCCACCGGGATATATAAACAAAATAGAAGCATGCTTTACTTTAACCACGCCCTTAAAAGGCTGTTCTCCTTTTAATTTAAGCTCAACGTAAACAACCCCTTCGAAAGTATAGTCGCCATTTTGATACTCCTTTAGCTGTCGGTAAGATGGCCCGTCGATATATAGTTCTTCACATTCCCAATAACCGAAACCTTTGCCATCATTGTTGCGAAACGGAAAAAAATCCCAAACACCATCAGGTTTATAACATGAGACTGAAAACACTACGCTCATTAACGCTAAAACAAACGCTATCAACTTTTTTAGCTTTAACATTTTTAATCTCCTTCTCTTTTAATGAATTATATAGTCCGAGAAAAAGGGTACTCCTGTTTGATTAACCCATTTTTCAATCGGTATATTTTGCACCTTTGTTTATAGTATAACATATGCTTTTTAGCGTGTCAAGGGTAAAGTAAAAAAAGGCAAGTTTAGCCGCAAGGATTAATTAACTATTTTATACCTACTATCACTAATTATACGACGCAACGCCTAATAATTCCTTAAAAATTTTTAGTTTTTAGGCGGTGCAACAAACAATAAGTTTGTTTTTTAACGATAATTTGCGCTAATTATTGACAATTTTACTCTTAAATGATACAATTTTAAAAGAACGTAAAAAGGAGTTTGCAATGATTTTTGATAATTTGCAATATACCGATATAGAGGTTTTTAACAGCATAACCAAGGAGCTTAACCGCCAACAACAAAATTTAGAGCTTATAGCTTCTGAAAACATAGTAAGCGAAAGCGTGTTAATGGCAATGGGCACGGTGCTTACCAATAAATACGCCGAGGGATATCCGCAAAAGCGTTACTATGGCGGATGTAAATTCGTTGACGAGGTTGAAACCTTGGCCATAGAAAGAGCAAAACAGCTTTTTGGCGCAGAGCACGCTAACGTTCAGCCGCACAGCGGAGCAAACGCAAACCTTGCGGTGTTTTTTGCCCTACTTAACCCCGGCGATACCGTTCTTTCGCTATCGCTTGAAAACGGCGGGCATCTTTCGCACGGATCGCCCGTTAATATTTCGGGCAAATATTTTAATATAGTTTCGTACGGGGTAGCTGTTGGCGAAAATCAGATGCTTAACTACGACCAAATCGAAAAGCTTGCCATAGAGCATAAGCCCAAGCTTATTTTAGCGGGAGCAAGCGCATACCCCCGCGCTATAGATTTTAAACGGTTTAAACAAATTGCAGATATGGTGGGCGCTTATCTTATGGTAGATATGGCGCATATAGCAGGGCTTGTTGCGGCAGGGCTACACCAAAACCCCGTTTTGTATGCAGACGTGGTAACCAGCACCACTCATAAAACTCTGCGCGGGCCGAGAGGTGGGCTTATTTTATGCAAAAAGGAGCTTGCAAAGCAAATTGACAAGGCTATTTTTCCGGGAACGCAGGGTGGGCCGTTGATGCACGTTATAGCAGCAAAGGCGGTTGCCTTTGGCGAAGCGCTTAAGCCGGAATTTATAGCTTACCAACAACAAGTTGTAAATAACGCCAAAGTTTTGGCTAAAGCTCTTATGCAAAGGGGCTTTAAGCTTGTTTCTGGCGGAACGGATAACCACCTTATGTTAGTTGATTTAAGTAATACCGACTTAAGCGGCAAGGAGCTTGAAGCAAGATTAGACGAGGTTAATATAACCCTTAATAAAAACACCGTTCCAAACGAAAAACGTAGTCCCTTTATAACGAGCGGAGTTAGAATAGGAACACCGGCAGTTACCACTCGCGGTATGGGCGAAGAGGAGATGAAACAAATTGCAGGCTTTATTTACGATATTGCCTTTAACTACGAAAACAGCAAACAAAAAGTTAAGCAACAAGTTATTGAACTTTGCAAAAAATTCCCTATTTATAACAACTAAATTGGCGTTTATCGCCTTATAGCCCCACTTTTAACAAAAAAGGATTAGCTTAAAATACTAATCCTTTTTTATTTTTCGTTTAAAAGCACGCCCTTTTGTTTAGGCGTACGTGTTTTTTTAATCAAGCGGTTTGACTTTTAAAAGTCGTTATTTAAATAAACCGTTTAATAAAATAAATCTATGTTTAAATTTGTTTTTATAAAATTTTTGCTAATTAAAAGATATAAAAAAGTAGCGATAATCGACTTATAGCCCTACTTTTTAAATCTTACTAATAAAATTTTGCATTTTTTCTGCCAAATAATAAACGTTTTGATTTGAAGCCACGGTATCTTTTTTTGTATGTAGCCGAGCAGTATAAAACTTAACTAACCTTCCCTTTTTTGCCGCTACTACGCCCACGCTGCATTCAAAACTTTTATGGTCGGAATTGCCAAGGCTCTTTTTAAAGGGAATATAGGTTACTTTATAACTATTAGTCGAAGCTAAACTGCTTAAAAAATGCTTATAAAGAGGATGGTTTTGAGCCCCATCTTTGTAGATTGCTATTATTTGATCGCCGTTTCCTACGCAATCAAAGTTTATTACAAGCTTATTTTTAATAATTTTTTCGTACTTTTTATTCATTGCTTTAGAGCCTAAAAGCCCTTTTTCTTCGTTATCGAATAAAACAAAGGCTATATTTTTTGCGTTATTGCTCGCTGCAAGCGATAAAACGGTTGCCACACCCGACGTGTTATCGTTTTTATTATGCTTATTTGTAAAGGCACGCGTGGATAAATAAAATAATGCAAAAAACAACGCGGTATAAATTAAAAGAGTAACCGCTTGCCCAACTTCAAAAAGTGAATCGGCAACCATTGCGATAAAAAGAGATAAAAGGGCCAATAAAACGCCGTAACCAATTTGATATAACATTGCAAGCGCCTTGTTTGCAGGAAGCATTAAATTGGGTATTAGCGAAGCGGCAGGCGTATCGTAATGAGCGGTAAAAATAACGTCGGCCTCTTCAATATCGCCTATTACTATATTGCGGTGTTTACCCTCTAAAACTTCTTCTTTTACTCTATTTTGACCAATTTCTTGGCACACGTAGTTAAAAAAATCGGTCTTTTGCTCTGGTTTTCTTCGTATTTCAAAACGCTCGTTTATTTCGTTTAAATAATCTTTCATAGTTTATCCTTATTTTTTCTAAATTGCAATAGGAAACCATAACCCCGTTTTATACGCTTATAGCCCCACTTTTTTATTTTTTTCAATAGATAATTTTTATCAGCCAATTGCCGTAAAACTAAAGGTATTATATATCAATTAAATACTTTTTGTCAAGAAAAATCAAAGTTATAAACCCATATATTCTAATAAAACACTACCATACAAGCAATAGTTAATTTAAATAAGGCGGTATCTCAATCAATGGTTGATTTTTAAAGAAAACAACTAATACTTTAATATAAGCCTAAAACAAGTTTTAGATGCAAGTAAGAGCATAAAAAGTGGCGCTATAAATCGATTAGCGCCACTTTTACGTTTTATTTTTTAATATTATTCTTCTTCTGTATCGCTTGTTTGCACTTCTTGATCGGCATTTAAAGCGGTTTCGTTTACCTCTTCAGCTTGGCCATCTGCTTGCTCTGTAGTTTGCTCGTCGCCCGACGTGCATTCTTCTTCCTCTTGATGGGGAACTACGGCAACGGTAACAACTCTTGCTCCGTCAACTCTCATAACCTTAACACCCTTGGTGTCGCGGCCGATGAGTGAAATTTCGCTTGCGCCCGTTCTGATAACTATTCCGTTATCGGCAATAAGCATAATATCTTCATCTTCTTTAACCAGTTTTAAGCTAACGAGAGTGCCCGTTTTTTCGTTAAATACGCCTGCTTTAATACCCTTACCGCCACGAGATTGTAAGCGATAATCTTCAATATTACTGCGCTTACCGAAACCGAGCGAGCTTATGGTAAGAACGTCGTAACCAGGTTTAACAACCGTCATATCAACGATACGGTCGTCATCATCTATGAGCATACATCTTACGCCTTGAGTATCGCGACCCATTGCGCGAACGTCTGATTCGGCAAAGCGGATACACTTACCTGCGTATGAAGCGGCTAAAATTTCATCCTCGCCGGAAGAAACTTGAACCGAAATAAGCTCGTCGCCCTCGTTTAAGCTGATAGCGATTTTACCGGTTTTTCTGATATTATCGAACTCGGCAACGGCTGTTTTCTTAATAAGGCCGCGGCGAGTAGCCATAACGATATATTTAACGCCGTTTACGCTGATTTCTTCACTGCCTTGAGCTACTTGTTCTTGATCTTGAGCGGCTGATTCGCCCTCTTGCGTAGTTTGAACTTCTTGTTCGGTTGCGCCATCGCTTTGGGCTTGATCTTCATTTTCTACGGCATTTTCTGCGTTTGTTTCGTTAAGAGGAATAACGGCAGAAACGTGTTCGCCATCTGCAAGAGGCAATAAATTTACTATTGCCCTACCGCGAGCAGCCTTGAGCGCCTCGGGAATTTCGTAACCCATAAGCCTGTAAACCTTACCAAAGTTGGTAAAGAAGAGCAAGCGATCGTGGGTTGAAGAAACAAACATATCTTCAATAAAGTCTTCTTCTTTAGGTTTGTGACCGGTAACACCTCTGCCTCCGCGGCGTTGGGTTTTGTATTCTTCGAGCGATAAGCGCTTGATATAACCGAGGTGGGTTACGCTGATAACAACGTCTTCACGCTTAACGAGGTCTGCAATATCGATTTCGCTGAGGTCGTAAGAGAGCTCGGTTTTTCTGGGAGTGGGATATTTTTCTTTAATTTCGATAAGCTCGTTTTTAATTATTGCCAAAACTCTTTCGGGTTTATCTAAAATATCGCGTAAGTCTGCCATAATTCTATCGAGCTCAGCAAGTTCTGCCTGCAATTTTTCTACCTCTAAAGAGGTTAAGCGTTGCAAACGCATATCTAAAATAGCGTTAGCTTGCTTTTCGTCGAGCTCAAAAGATTGCATTAAGTTAGCTTGAGCTTCCTGACGGTCACGCGATTTTTTGATAACCGCAATAACTTCGTCGATAGAAGCAAGAGCAATAACCAAGCCCTTTACTATATGCTCGCGCTCTTCTGTTTTTGCAAGATCGTATTTCGTTCTTCTGGTAACAACTTCAACTTGGTGTTTAACGTAAGCTTCGAGAATTTGCTTTAAGTTTAAAACCTTGGGCTCTCCGTCTAAAAGAGCTAACAAAGTTATACCGTTAGAAACCTGTAAATCGGTGTGTTTGTATAAAGTATTTAAAACTACTTGGGGGTTTGCATCCTTTTTAACGTCGATAACTATTCTCATACCGTGGCGGTCTGATTCGTCGTTGATATCGGCAATGCCCTCAATACGCTTTTGTTTAACCAGCTCAACGATATATTCAATGAGCTTTTGTTTGTTTACTTGATAAGGAAGCTCTTCAACCACTATTCTGTGGCGAGTTCCGTTATTAAACTCTTCAATATCGCACTTACTTCTCAAAATTACGCTGCCGCGGCCGGTGCGATAGGCGTTTTTAACGCCCGCTCTGCCAAGCTGAATAGCTCCGGTAGGATAATCGGGAGCGGGAATATATTCCATAAGCTCATCGATGGTAATTTCGGGATTTTCGATAAGAGCAATAGTTCCGTTGATTACTTCGTTAAGGTTGTGCGGGGGGATGTTTGTTGCCATACCTACCGCAATACCGTCTGATCCGTTAACCAAAAGGTTGGGATATTTTGCAGGAAGAACGGTAGGTTGCATGCGCGTATCGTCAAAGTTGGGATAAAAATCTACCGTTTCTTTATCGATATCGCGAAGCATTTCGATGGCAAGCTTGCTCATTTTTGCCTCGGTGTAACGGTATGCTGCGGGTGGATCGCCATCGACTGAACCAAAGTTACCGTGACCGTCTACCAAAGGTAGATTTATCGAAAAGTCTTGAGCTAAACGAACGAGTGCGTCGTAAACCGAACTGTCGCCATGGGGGTGGTATTTACCGAGAACGTCACCTACGATTGCCGCACATTTTTTGTACGCCTTTTCGGGATAAAGCCCCATTTCGTTCATCGCGTATAAAATTCTTCTGTGAACGGGCTTCAATCCGTCGCGCACGTCGGGAATAGCACGCGATACGTTAACCGCCATTGCATAAGCAATAAACGATTTTTTAAGCTCGTTATCTACTTCTACGTTTATTATATTCGTTTGAGCGAGCGTTTTACGGAACTCGTCTGTAAGAGCTGCGCTAAATTCTTTTTTACCCATATTGATATCTCCTATAAATGCGCTTAAATATCGAGCTCGGCAACGAGTTTAGAGTTTTCTTCAATAAACTTGCGGCGAAGCTCGGGCTGATCGCCCATAAGTAGGCTGAAGGTGTTTTCTGCCTCCTGCGCATCTTCCATAGTAACCTTTAACAAAGTGCGGGTTGCGGGATTCATAGTGGTATCCCAAAGTTGTTCGGCGTTCATTTCGCCAAGGCCCTTGTAGCGCTGAATATCGCACTTGCCCATAATTTCGAGCTGCTGTTTAAGCTCTTCGTCTGAATAACAGTATTTTTCGGTTTTGCCCTTGCTTACCTTGTATAGCGGGGGTTGAGCGATATATACGTGACCTTGCTCTACCAAGGGGCGCATGTATCTGAAGAAGAATGTTAAAAGTAATATTCTGATGTGGCTGCCGTCTACGTCCGCGTCGGTCATGCAGATAATTCTGTCGTAACGAATCTTGGTAACGTCAAAATCTTCTTGCATTCCGCCACCAAACGCTGTGATCATGCTCTTTATCTCTTCGTTTTCGAGCGCACGGTTGGGGCGAACCTTTTCTACGTTAAGTATTTTACCGCGTAAGGGAAGAATAGCTTGGAAGCGCCTATCTCTGCCCTGCTTTGCCGTGCCGCCTGCTGAATCGCCCTCTACGATAAAAATTTCGCAAAGTTGAGCGTTCTTTTCTGAACAGTCTGCAAGCTTACCGGGAAGTGCTACGCTTTCGAACGCGCTCTTTCTGGTTGCTTCACGCGCTTTTCTCGCTGCTTCTCTTGCTCGCTTTGCGGTTATACATTTCATTATAACCTCTTTTGCAGCAGAGGGATTTTCTTCAAGGAAAGAGCCAAAGCATTCGTTCATCGCCTTTACTACGAGCTGGCGAATTTCTGCGTTGCCGAGCTTGGTTTTGGTTTGACCTTCAAATTGAGGCTCGGGAAGCTTAACCGAAATTACCGCGGTTATACCTTCACGCACGTCTTCACCTGATAGCGACTCGCTATCTTTAATAAGATTTAGCGTTTTGCCCCTTTCGTTTACTATTTTTGTAAGTGCGTATTTAAAGCCCTCTAGGTGAGATCCGCCCTCTTGAGTATTGATGTTGTTAGCAAAGGTATATATGGTTTCTGAAAAGCTGTCGTTATAAGAAAGTGCAATTTCTACAGTTACGTCGCCAACCGTTTGTTCAAAGTAGAAGGGCTTTTCGAACATGGTTTCTTTGTTTTTGTTAAGGTCTTCAACAAAGTGCAAAATACCGCCTTCGTAATAAAACTCTTCCTTGCGCTCTTGCCCTTCGCGCTTATCTTCAATGGTTATTTTTAAACCCTTGTTTAAATACGCGAGCTCGCGCAAACGAACTTTTACCGTTTCGTAATTAAAAACGGTGCTTTCAAAAATATCGGCGTCGGGCATAAAGGTTACCTTCGTTCCCGTGATATCGGCACTGCCGATTATTGCAAGCTCGCGCTGGGGTATACCGCGGTTATAGGTTTGCTTGTAATGATTGCCGTTTTGATAAACCTCTACGTCTAACCATTCAGATAGCGCGTTTACTACCGATAAACCTACGCCGTGCAATCCGCCCGAAATTTTATAACCGCCGCCGCCAAACTTGCCGCCTGCATTAAGCTTGGTTAAAACTACTTGAACGGCAGAAACACCCTCGGTGCGATGTATGCCCGTGGGAATGCCGCGGCCGTTATCGGTTACCGAACACGATCCGTCGCCGTTTATTACAACGTTAATGGTATTACAATAGCCTGCAAGAGCTTCGTCGATAGAGTTATCAACTATTTCTTGAATAAGGTGGTGAAGCCCGCGCAAATCGGTTGTTCCGATATACATGCCCGGTCTTTTTCTAACGTGCTCAAGCCCTTCAAGTACTTGAATTTGACCTTCGCCGTATTGCCCGCTTACCATCGGTTTCTTTTCTTCGTTTTCCATAGCTTTGACCTCGCTCATATATAAAATTTATATAACTATAGAAGCTTCTATCAATTTATATAATAAAGATATTTATATTATATAATATAAAGGAATTTTTGTAAAGCGTTTTTTGCAATTTTTTGCCGTAAGTCGTTATTTATTTTGCCCGTTTACCCCCTTAGTTTTTATTTTTTGGCGTTTTAGCTGCCTTGTTCAATTCTTTATACGAAAAAAGAGCTTTTATCTTTTCTGCACAAAATTTAAGCCTTTTTTCATTTTTGTTCGTCGCATAAAAATCGGTATAAAAAAAAGAGTAGTTACTCAAAACCTTTTTTCAATCGTTTTTTATATGCAGCCTCGCTATTTTAGTTAAATATGCTTTAATTTTTAATAAAAACAACAAAAAAAGTGCCGTTAATCAACTTATAGCGGCACTTATAATTATTTTTATCGTTTTTTGTTAAATTTTTTTAACGTTATTTTTTAGCAATACTTTAGCTAAATTTTAATAAACTTGCCTATAGTTTGCTCTTCATAAGGGGGTAAAATAATGCAATACTGTTCACCTTCGTCTTGAAAAACGAGTTTTAAACAGTTTTTAACGAAAAAAACTCCGTAGCTGTTAGGCCATATTTTGTATTGCTTGTATTCGTTACTGCGATATTCTTCCGGTTTATTCCACCCTACGAAAGAAGTATTTTTGGTAATGTGTTCAACCTGCACAAAAGCATTCTTTTTTATCTTACAACAAATCGAAAGATCTGAAAAGCACAAATATTCGCCCTCATCAAATACCAGCATCGCGTTGTTTATATAACTAAAAAACGGACTGGCTTTTTTCTTTTTTTCGCCGTTTTTTTCGTATGCGGTCACAAAAACGTCTATAGGTATGGCCTTTTTGCTTACACCAAGAGCTTGTAAACACTCCTCGTGCAATCTTTCGCCTTCTTTAACGAGCTCGTTTAAAAGCGCTTCGTCATAAAGCCGCTTACTCTTGCGCTTGTGGTAAATAGAAATAACTGCAAAATCTATCCAAAAAATTATTGCTATAATTAACTCAAACTTCGACTCGCTAACCGACTTTGCAAGGTCAGCTCCGCCAGTAATAAGCTGGCCGAAAAAAATCACCGTAAAAAAGAAGGCAATAATTGCAAACACCTTCTTTATCGTGCTTTGCCATGCAGGCAAAGCTCCCTTTTTTTCAAAATCGTTTATCCTTTCTAAATGCTCGTCTTGCTTTTGTGAAAGTTCGGGAGAGATAACGCTAGTAATAAATTTTTCGCCGTCGATTTGGTTACTGTTTAAATCAACGCTGAAAATTTCTTTCATGTTTTCCTTTAAAAGTATAAAAAACTAGACTTTTGTAAGTATAGATTAATAAAAAGCCGAGCTATAAGGCGATTAACGACATATACGCAGTATCCTCGCCTTTCTATTTATAAACTCAATAACACCGGTTCACCCTTTGCAGAGCTGTGATATAAGCTTGCTTTCGCACTCGGCATAAAAAGCGGGTGCTTTAGATAAAGTAGCATCGTAACTGTTTTTAATGGTAGTTGCCCACTCGCGTTCGCCCTTTAAAAGGCGGTAAGCGTAGTGTGCACGTAAAAAGGCACTGCTGTTTAAATTGCTTTCGAAAAGGTGTTTTGCTCTACGCTCGAGCCCTTCGGTAAGTGCATTTTTTATCGTTGCCCAATAGATAATTTCGGGTAAAAGTAAGTAGTATTCATCGTAAGAAAAATCTTCAACTCTTTCGTATAAAAGCTTAACCGTTTGTTCTGCTTTGGCAAAATTTTGGTTATAAACGGCTAAAAGGTAATCAAAATACACACAGATTGGCTGATTTTTACATTTTTCAATAGAGTTTTGCTCGGGAACAAGCCCGTTTTCGATTGCTAACTGGCAGTTTTGAGCGTAACAAAGCCCGTCTACGTAGCCATCTTTATTAATAAGCATTGCTCCATCGCTCGTTTTATCAAAGGGTAGCGCGTTTACCGTAAGCAAATAACCTGCTACCGTAAGCCCGCAAAGCATAACCGTTGTTACCTCTTTGGCAAAAGCCAAGCTTAAAAGCCCAACTGCCAAAAGATAAATAAAAGAAAATGCAAGCCCGCCAAAAGCAAGTAATTTTAATTGCTTTTTAGTAACCGTTTTAGTGGGCACAAATAAGCTTTCGCCCCCATCCTCTGCCATAAAAGTAAAAAAAGACAGCTTAAAACCCGAAGTTAAATCTAGCGTAAAAAGCCCGAAATTTACCGTTTTACACTTAAAGCCGTTTGCCGCGGCAAAAACCACATGCCCCGTTTCGTGAACAAGCAGCGAAAGGGCGTAATTTATTGGAATAAGCACCAGCGCAATTAAACAATACAGCCAAGCGTTTTTTGCCGTTAAAATTAACCTTGCTATTAATAAAATTGCTATCACTAACCACAAAAAGACGGCCGATAGGTTGATTAACAGCGTTTTTGTTTGTTTTTTCATAAATTATTTTCCGCCCGTTTTTAGCATATAATAGCCTTCTAAATTATCGTTTTCGGTTAAAATTATTTTATCGCATTTGGTAACGTTTAAACAGTTTAATAAAAGCAACGCACCCGAATGAATAACCTGCGCACGCAGTTTTTCTACCCTATAAGTTTGCTCAATTTGCTCTGCAGCTAAACTGTACAGCTCAGCAGTTTTTTGTTCGAGCACTTCTTTTTTTAGAATAAAACCGTTAGTTTTTTCGCGATCGTAGGTTGTTAAATTGCTCAAAATAAAGGCCACCGTATTTGCCGTTCCGCCAATGGCAACTGCTTTTTTATGGCAAATTACTCCTTCAAACTCTTTTATTTTCTCACTCAAATAGTCTTTTGCCTCATTAAAGTTTTTGCCACACCTATCGGTTAGAGAAACAGCCCCCTCTTGCATAGAATGAGAATAAACGATTTGCCCACCTACGCTCGTTATAATCTCGGTAGACGCACCGCCTACGTCAATAACCGTTCCGTCGCCACCGTCGAGTGCACCGAGTAGCCCAATTTGAGCCTCTTTATCGCCAGACAAAACGTCAAGCGTAATGCCGTAACGGCTAAAAAACTCGCTACAAAACTCCCCTTGATTAGAGGCGTTGCGAACGGCTGCTGTTGCAAACGCAAAAATTTGAGCGTTGCAATCGGTTGCCTTTTTAACGAGCAAATCAAGAGCCTCAAAGGTGCGGCATATAGAAACTTTATCAAGTATTCCGTTTTGCCTATTTTTTGCAAGTTGAGTAGTTATTACCTTGCGAAAAAAAACTTTTCCGTTCGAAGATATTCTCTCACGAACGGAATTACTGCCTATGTCTATTATTGCTATATTTTTATCGTTCATAATCAAAAATAAATAAGATTTACTCTAAAAGTGCCCCTATAGTGCAATTAGAGCCACTTTTACCATACCATTCAATATACGGAAACTAAACGCGCACGGGTGCGCATATCACGTTTGTGCACCTCACAAACATATCACACCGCAGGTATATAACTTGCACTTTAGTGCAAATATCACTTTTTGCTACAGCAAAAACCCTACCGTCATCCGGAGAGCCTTTTTACCGTCATCCTGAGTTCTCTTTTTCTTGTCATCCTGAGCGAGCCGAGGATCTAGCGGGCATAACCCCTTTATTTATAAGGGCAATTCCTACGCAAAAGTGCGGCTATAACGCGATTAACGGCAAATCCGCCCACAATTATCGTTTAAAATAAGGTTTAGATGCGAGCAGTGCCTCAAACAACGAGCATTTTGCGAAGGACGTTTACTGCGCCGTAAATAACTGAGCAAAAGCGGAGTTTTTATATCAAATGCCAATATATAAGCCTTATGTAATAAGGTTTAGATGCGAGCAGTTGCCTCAAACAACGAGCAGTTTGCGAAGGACGTTTACTGCGTCGTAAATAACTGAGCAAAAGCGCAGTTTTTGTGGCAAATGCGAAGTATATAAGCCTTATTTATCGTCGGGGAAAATATAATTAAGCTGCCTAGCCCTCTCTTCTATTTTCCATTCAGAAATCCAAATATCGATATTATCGTTAAGCTCCTCTTGCTGTTGCTCGAGCTGCTTAATTTCTTCATTAAGTTGATCAATTTTTGCCTTTTTGCCGTAGATGGTGGTCATTTGCGAAATCATTATTGCGATTAGCACCACGAGCAAAATTATTGCCGAAGATGAAGCTGCGGCGGCAATTCTTTTTAGTTTTTCTAGCGTCATTATTAGCTTTTTTCTCCAGTATGCGCTTTTTTATGATTATATTATACAACTTTCGCGCATATTTTGCAAATATTTTGCGCAAAGTTTTAAGATATAGCCAAAAACCGAGTAAACAAAGGGCCAAATTATACCCTCTTACCCCCGAAATTGAATAAAAAGCGCTTATAAAAACAAAAAACACACCCAAAAATATAAGTCTAATTGCAAGCGACAGCGAAAAAATCCATTCTTTTTGGGTAAATGCGGGTAAAAAATCGAGCAGAGAGGTTAGCATTCCAAAAAAATAGCCTGCCGAAAAGAATAAAAGCAAATAACTAAAGTGGTAATCAGCGGCAAAAATCATTTTAAAATGCGCTTTATAAACGACGTTTTTTCTTGCCCGTATTTTACGCTAAAAAAGCTTCCGCTTGCCGAAAAAGCGCCGGTAGAAGCGGAAAAGTTGCCGAGCTTTAAATTTTTTCCGCTCAAAGTGAGAAAAACTCCCGAAAGAAGCTGCAAAATGATTTTTTCATCGGTAACCGTTATTACTTGCTTTACTGCCGTAACGGTAATTTGTTTTTGAGAAGAAAGGGTTAAAATATGATTTTGTGTTTGTTCCATAAAAAACTCCGTAAACGCTTTGATAAATAATTTTTAATGCCTAATAATACCCTATTAGTTTTTACCGCATAATTTTTACCGCCACATAAAAAACTTCGCCCTACAAATGCATTCAAACTACTACTGTTAAAAGCCGCGTGAGCAAAAAACAGCCATGCACACAAACGACCATACAAAAAAGAGCGGTTTAATTTTTATTATAATAAAAATATGCTGTTAATAAAACAAAAAAAGAATATAGCGGCAATAAAATTTTATGCGCAAAAGCATAAAAAATGCTTAATATTTACTCAAAGGCGCTCATAAAATCAAATAAAAACGCAAAAAGTTAGCAAAACTGTTTACAACAAAGCCCGTTTATGATATAATATGTGAACAATAATTTTTAGCCGAGCAAAAACTTGAATAGCTAGGCAATAACAAAAGGAGACAAAATGCAATCCGACGACCCTGACCCTGAACCTAACATATCGACGTACGTAGTGATATGTGTACTGCTGGTGATTTTTTCAGCATTCTTTTCGGCAACCGAAACGGCATTTTCGGCTGTTAACAGAACAAAGCTTAAGGTAAAAGCGCAAGAGGGCAACAAAGCGGCAAAAAACGCGCTAAAGCTCACCGACAATTACGACAAGTTGATTTCAACAATACTTGTAGGTAACAACATCGTAAACATTGCACTTGCAACCTTAGCCGCCCGCCTTTTTGCAGAAATTATTCAGGGCAACGCAAATTTAAGCGACGTTGTTTCGACGATAGTTTCAACCGTTGTAGTTTTAATTTTTGGCGAACTCACTCCTAAAATGATAGCGAAAGACAAGGCTGAAGGCGTTTCGATGGTATTGGGCTACCCCATAAAGCTTTTTATGGTAATACTTTTCCCGATAACCATATTATTTTCGGGCTTAAAATTTTTGCTTAAAAAGATTTTCAAGCTTAGCAACACCGAAAAGATTACCGAAGAAGAATTACTCACCATCGTTGAAGAAGCTCAAGAAGAGGGCTCTTTAGACAAAGGCGAAAGCGAGCTTATTTCTAGCTCGATTGAGTTTGACGACGTTTTGGTTGAAGATATTTTAGTTCCCAGAGTTGGCGTAGTAGCCGTTTCGCTCGATATGAGCATGGACGAGGTTAAGCACCTGTTTTTAGAGCACAACTTCTCGCGCATGCCCGTATATAACGGCACGATAGATACCATCGTTGGTATGATTCATAATATAGACTTTTTTGCCGCATTAGAGCGAGGCGAAACCTCTATTAAAAACGCGATTTCTCCCACGGCTGTGGCTACCGAGCATATGAAAATTTCTACCTTGCTTAAGAGCATGCAAAAGCAAAAGGTACATATGGCGGTTGTTGTTGACGAATACGGCGGAACGCTGGGCATTGCCACTTTAGAAGATATTTTAGAAGAATTAGTTGGCGAAATTTGGGACGAGCACGACGAAATTATTAACTATTTTTCAAAAATAGACGACGTTACCTTTATGGTTGACGGCAGAGCCGAGCTCGATAAATTTTTTGAACTGTTTAACCTTATAGACGATGCCGATGATTTTGAATCGCAAACGGTTAGCGGTTGGGTTTTAGAGGTAATGGGCACTTTTCCTAAAAAATTTGATTCGTTTACCTATAAAAATTTAACGGTAATTACCAACAAGCTAACTCAACGTAGAGTTTTAGACGTTAAGGTGGTTATTAATCCCGATATAGTTATCGAAGAAGAAAATTAGTTTTTTACAAAAGCGCGAGCATTTTTTGCAAGCGCTTTTTTTAGCCCAACGATACGTTGTTTTTAGAATTTTGCGCAAGCAAAAAACACAAAAACCGCGCTATAACGCGATTAACGGCAAAAAAACAAAACAATTCACATAAAAACTTTACGTTTAGAACAAAATAAATATAACACTAACAAGGAGTAAAAACCATGAAAAAATTAGGCTTAGCGCTTGGCGCAGGCGGAGCACGCGGAGTTGCTCATATAGGCTTTTTGCAAGCACTTGAAGATAATAACATAAAGCCTTACTGCATTGCGGGCAGTTCAATGGGCTCGGTTGTGGGCAGTTGTTATGCACTTGGCTTTGCCCCCGAATATATGCTTAAAATTGTTAAAGCGCTAAAAATGCGCGATATTTTAGACCTTGCCCCCAACGCGCTGTTTTCGGGCACGATTTTAAAGAGTAAAAAAATGGCTGCAATTCTTCATAGATTTATGGGCAAAACGCAAATTGAAGATTTACCAATGCCCTTTTCGTGCGTTGGCACCGATATAATAAGCGGAAATAAAGTAGTTTTTGACCAAGGAGAACTTGCAACTGCCGTTCAAGCAAGCTCTTCTATACCAATGGTTTTTGCTCCCGTTGATTACGATAATATGCTGGTTGCCGATGGATGCATGGTGTGCCGCGTTCCCGTTAAAGAAGCCAAGGATTTAGGGTGCGACGTGGTTGTTGCCGTTGACGTTATGGGCGAACTTTCTGAAATGGAGGAGCTTAAGGGCCTAGTTAATTACTTTGCACGCCTACTTGAAATTTATGATTGCGAGGTTGCAAAGCATAACCGCGAAAAAAACCCCGCTGATTTTTACCTTTGCCCCGAGCTTGGTGATATGAGCCCTTATAAAATAAATAAGGATAGCATGCAAATTGCTTACGATCAAGGCTACGAAAGTGCAATGAGCATAATGAGCGAGTTAAAAGAGGCACTAAAAGGCTAAAAACCGCGCTATAATGCGATTAACGCTAATTTAGAACAAAATAAAAGCAGAGGTTTTTATCATGAACCTCTGCTTGTTTTTTTGTTTTTGTAGATATTACATTAAAGACGTTTACTGCGCCGTAAACAACTAAATAAAAGCGCACTTTTTGCAATTACCACTCTAAAAGCCATTTATATTTAAAATAAGGTTTAAATACGAGCTAATAGCGTGGCTTTTTGTTCTGCCGCAGGGGGCGTACTTTGTGTACGTAGGAATGTGGGCAGAATAAAAATAACTAAGCATTGCGAAGCATATAAGCCTTATTTTTTTAAAAAGGCATTAACGGCACAAACCGCCTCTTCTTCAAAATTACCGTTCATATCGAGCCAAAGGGCATTTTTTTCTTTTTTAAACCAGGTTGTTTGCCTTTTTGCAAAATGCCTAATTTGCTTTAATAACTCTTCGTAAAACTGCTCGTAAGTATATTCGCCGTTTATATAACGGTTAATATAGCGGTATTCAAGCCCAAGCCCTTCTAAAAACTCATTGGTTGCGCCCTGCTGTTTTAGCAATTTTACTTCATCTATCATGCCGAGCTGCAATCTTTTATCTAATCTGATTTTTATGCGCTCGTATAAAACGCTTCGCTCGGGCACCATTACCAGCTGCAAAACCTCGTAAAGCGGCTTGTTGCTAGTTTTGGCTACGCCTTTTTTAGCCTTTTCGAGCCGGCGAGCTAAATGGCGGGGCGAAAGACCTTCGGGTACTTCTTCGCCGTAAGATAAAAGCTCGGCTATCATTTGCTCTTTGGTAAGCTTATTTATTTGATCGCGCAAGGCGTTATCATCTAGCTCGCTCTCAAAGTTATAGCCTTCTGCAACAGCGCGCGAATAAAGCCCCGTTCCTCCGACCAAAAAGGGTTGTTTATTGCGCTTAAAACAGCCGTTAATTGCGTTATAGGCAAGTTTTTGATATTCGGCAAGTGAAAATTTTTCGTTGGGGTTTATAATATCTATAAGATGATGAACGGCCATTCGCTGCTCTTCTTTAGTTACCTTGCCCGTGCCTAAATCAAGCCCTTTATATACTTGGCGCGAATCGCAGCTTATAACTTCGCCGTTAAATTTTTGCGCTAAAATTATACCTAAATCGCTTTTGCCCGATGCGGTTGTTCCCACAACGGTTATAAGTTTATTCATGGTTTATCCTTAAAAAAATCCCCCGCCACAAAAACAGCAGCGGGAGAAATAACTGTTATTTTACTAAAGTAATGCTCTTAATAACTACTCTTAAAGTGGGAACAGTTCTAAAGTTGGTTGATGAGGTAACCTTTGTTGAAAGATCGGCAACCTCTTCTTCGGTAAGAAGTTGTGCATCTGCAGCGCCACTCTCTACCTGTTCAGCGGTGAAAATACCTTTATAGTAATTATATTCGCCGTCTTTTGCTGCGTAAGTAATATATTGACCTTGCCAATTGTATTCTTCCTCTTCGGTTGAATCGTTAACCTCGGTATCGTCAGCAACGCAGTAATAAAGCTTTCTGCCTGCTTCATCAGAGATGCAGTCAACAACCTTTAACATTCTTTCAAGGCTTGAAAGATATTCTGCGCTTTCGCTATCTGCTTCGCTGTTGTTATCGTCTGCAACGATTTTGCCGAATACACAGTATGCGCTGCTATCAAAGGGAGCTGATGAAGAAAGTGCTACCGCGATGGTTGCCTTGCCCGTATCATATTTAGAAACGCCGTTTGCACTCGCTTCGTCGCGTTGTAAAATTAAAGCGCCTGCGCTTACGGTAAGTCTGTTACCGGTAAAGCCCTTCTTTTCGAATTCGCCTTCGATTGCTTGCCCTTGATCAAGTTCTTTTAACGTACCGTCTGCATTTAACGAATAATCGCCAAACTGGCAGTATGAAGAAATAAGGTGGGTTACGTCTAAAGAGTTGTAGTAGCCGCTTTCGATTAAGCCTTTAACGTGTGCTACGGTATTGGGTGCGTAGTTTACGTAAAGCTTTGCATAAACGTCGTAATCGGTTGCTTCACCCTCTTCATCATATAAAGAAATGGTGATTTTAATGCGTTCGATTTTGCTGCCGTTTTCTACTTCTGCGCACGCCGCAAAAGAAATACAAAGTGCAGCCACTAATGCAAGCGCAATGAGTTTTGAAATAATTTTTTTCATATTATCCTCCGGACTTTTCATCCTATTTTATTTTTTTCTTTATTATATTTGCGGTGCTTTTTACCTTGTTACTTAGCGTTTTTTTGCCTGTTTTCATTGCTATAAAAGGCCTATTAACGCGCTTATAGCCCCGCTTTTATTCTTTTTATTGCCTTAAACGCCCTTTTATTCAACTTGCTCAACAGCATAGCCTCCGCCGCTTTCGTAATACTCGCCCTCGCAAGACGAATAGCCATATGCAAGCCCTAAAAGCACGCCCAGCGCAAGAACAACGGCAATTATTATGCGTAAGGGAGATTTTGGCGATTTACCCGTTACCTTACCGCTGTTGCCATTTATCAACACGGGATAATCTTTTTTGTTATACCTATAATTTAAACGGTAAACGGGAAGAAGTAAATACTTGTAGGTTACGTTATGATGGTTGGTTCTTACGTTTAAATAACCTATAACGTCGCAGTTGTGATGGTGCAAAATGCTAGTTCGCAAATTGCCGTCGATAACAGATTTTGCATCCCCCCAACACTCCTTAACGTCACGCGAGTAGTGCTCGGCTACGTAGCCCGACAAAAACTTCTTTTCGTAAACGCAAAGCGTTTCTTGCTTGTATGGCAAAAGCTTGTTTAACTGAGTTTGATCAAGCTTGCCGCACGCAATCGAAATGTCATCGAACGACTTGTGAAAAGTGCCCGATACGTGCCGCCAATCTATGTAGGTTTCGGTGCGCGTTTTTCCGTTTGAAGTGCGCACCGTACGCGTTTTGCGCTTACCCAATCTTCCATCGTAAACCGATACGGTAACGCTATCGAAGGTAAAGCAGGGCATGTAAGTTCCGTGCAGGTTGCTTTCTAAAAGATTTTTCTTAAATGCGCTAGGCGCAAAAATTCTTTTGCGTGCCCACTTGCGCGATTTTTCAGCAGCTGCTTCGGGGGTTATTAAAAAGGGATAAACCGCGTTTGGCTTGATGCCGGCAAGATTTTCTTCCTTTACTATATGCGAGGTGGAGCAATACGGGCAAATTACCGCAACCTCATCTGCCCCAATGGCAAACACCGCGCCGCAGTTTTCGCAACGGTAAGTGATTGTTTCGTCGTTCCACTTAACCGATTTTTCAAGCCCCTCTTCTATGGCAAGCTCTTGCACGTTGCTATCCTTTGCAAAATCCTCTACCTTGCCGCAGTGCTCGCATTTTAGCGACTGCGTTTGCGGATCAAACACCATGTTTCCGCCACAGCCGTCGCACTTAACATAGGCGGTGCTCGTTTGCACCTCCTCGTTTAAATACCCTTCGTTTTCAGGCATAAACTACCTCTTTTTTTTGCCGCCCTTTGCAAATTTGTTTTTTTATAGGCGACCTCGTTTGCCCTAAATTTTAGTAGTTGTTTAATTCTTCTAAAAGTTTTTCAAGGTCTTCGCCGTGTGCGTTTACGCCTTGTTCAACCGTTTCCATACGGGCAAAAGCACAACCTAAACAGTGCATGCCGTATTTTTGTAAAATTTGGGGTGCGTTGGGATTGTATTTAACAACGTCCATAATTAAAGTGTCTTTCGTGATTTTTTCGTTTGCCATAATTTTATTCTCCGTTTGCGCCTGTTTTAGCGCTTTATTATTTTTTGCTTTTTTATTAATTTTTAATCTTTTGCCTCAAAAAACCTATCTATAGCGCGATTAAAGACTATTAGTCGATTTTTTTGCCGCAATTAGAACAGAACTTCGCGCCTAAAGCTACCTCTGTTCCGCAGTTTGTACAAAACTTTTTGGTAGGAAGTTTTTTACCGCAGTTTGAACAGAATTTACTGCCCGCAGAAACGCTTGCCGAGCATTCGGGGCAAGTTATCATGCCGCCGCTTTCGCTTGTAGTGGCAGCCATACTTGCGCCGGCTGCAGCCGCTGCCGCAGTAGCAGTTGCTCCCGTTGCGGTTGTGCCCTTAAAGGCTTCGCCCATCATTGCACCCATTCCAACTCCTGCGCCCATACCGATACCTGCGCCCATCATTGCGCCGCCTGCACCGGGATTTTTAGCCGCTTCTTTCATAGCTTCGGCAGCCGAAACCTTTAACATAACGTCGGTTGCGTCGCCCAAAATTCCGTATTTAGAGCGTTCGTCTAAAGCCTTTTCAACCTCAGAGGGAACAGACATATTTTCGATAATAAGTTGGGTAAGTTCAAGGCCAATGTTTTTAAACATCGCTTGAATTTTTGCCTTAACGATAGTTTGAAATTCCATCGTGTTGCCGGCTAAATCGATTGCCGAAATTTTGCTTTCACCAACAGCGTCGGTAAGCCCGGATACCACCATTGACTTTAAGTAATTTTGGATATCTGCCGTTTCAAAAGAAGAAGCAGTACCAAAAAGTTCACGCATAAAGGTGGGAGCATCGTCTACCCTAAAGGCAAAAGAACCAAATCCCCTTACCCTGATTACGCCAAACTCGGGATCACGCATCATAAAGGGATTTTGAGTGCCCCATTTAATGCCGGTAAACTGTTTGGTGTTTACAAAATACACGTCTAACGTTATAGGCGTTTCGAATTTATACTTCCATGAAGCGAGCTTGGTTAAAATGGGGAGAATTTCGGTTGACATTTGATAAAGGCCGGGCTCGAACACATCGGCTATTTTGCCCTTATGTACAAAAATGGCAACCTGCGATTCGCGAACGGTAAGCGAGCTATTATCGTTAACCTCTTTGCCGCTTTTTTTGAATGGGTATTTGTATACCATTCTATTTTGCATATCGTCTGCCCATTCAATATTTAAACGAAATAATCCGTCTAAAAGTCCCATATTGTTCTCCTTTTAAAATAGTTTTTAACTCTTTGCAGTAACTTTTAAAAAAAAGTTGCGCACTAACCTATTCTAAGTTATTATTTATTATAACATTTATGCAACTATTTTTCAATCGTTTTAACGTTATTTTTTTAAAACTATGCACATTTTATGCTTTAAAAAATTAAATAATCGCTGTAATTTTACCGCTTTTTCCCTTTCCTTGCTTACCTGTTTAATAACCTATTTTGGCTTTTTTTTGTAATAAACAACGAAGGGTTTATAAAAAAGTGAGGCTATAACGCAATTAACCCCATTTTTGATAATTTTTACGCACTTTTTTTGCAAGTAAAAGCTTTAAGGAGCTACACCCCTGATAAGAGCTTTTTAATTACAATTTTAACAAAAATATAATTTTGCTTTTTAATTGCTAAAATATAAAAACAAAACGACTTTTTTTATTTACAAAACAAAAAAATCTTGCGTTTTTTTTTGCAAGATTTTTTTATTAAAACATTAGTTAATTGCGCTATAGCGCTGTTTTTACCTTTTTATACCTTGTATGCTTCTTCAATTAAATCATCCATTCTTTCGTTAAGATCATCTATTTTTTCATTAAGTAAATCCTTGCGGTTTTGAACGTATTGTAACTCTGCCTTATAATAAGTTTTTGAATTTACCCGTTTAAAAATAATGAAGATAAGCAATATAAGCGCACCAGCTAGATTAAGCAAGCTATATCCGTAACAAAAGTCCATTGCACTTTCTAAAGTGATATTAAGCGTGCTTTCGTTGTAACCGAAAATTGCAAATAAGCCAGAAAGACCAAGCTCTTCTAAGTTTAAATCGTACGACCAATCTTGATCTACTATTATAACCTCTTTGTCGTCAATACTTATCTCTATTCCCTCTCCAACGAAGGCAACGGGATCTGCTTTATATAATACCGATAAGCCTAGCAGCACACCACCCTGAATTGCAAAGCTAACCATAAAATAAATGGCCAAAACCAAAAAGAATGGATGTATTGCTCTGTATTTACTTTTGTTTACCGTATGCGAATTATACCTCTCTATATAATCTGCGGCAACCGAACATTCGGTAAAATCTTCTTCGATTTTTCTAAGGCGAGCGTTCTCCTTGGTGCTATCGTTACGAGTAAACGTTACTTCGTAAACCCCTCTTTCGTTAATTTTCATATCGGAGTGCCAGCCAAAAACCTTGCGACTTTCTATTTGAGCCTTTGCAGATTTAGCGTCGGGATAAACCTCTATTATTTTAGCCATGCCTTTTACCCCCTATATTTTGATTTTAAAACCTTCCACGTTTTTTCTTCAAGCGTTTCTTCAACGTAAGAGCATTCGTGGCAGTAATAAGTATATTTTGAAAGATTTGAATAATCGCTGTATACCTTGGTGTAAGCTACGCTTCCGTAAATGGGGCTGGTAGATTTTGTGGTTGAGCCGTCTGACCAATGAGTAGTAGTTATTGTAGTACCCACCCGTTCGCTTCTGTATTCACGCTCGTTGTGCTCGCCATCCTTCTTTTCGCCAAAGTCTGCAGAACTTTTTACCCTAAACACGGTATTATATCTTCCGCAAACGGGGCACTCCGTCAATTCATCCCTCGCTACGATCGACGCTATAAAATAAGCCATGGGAGCTATAAACGCCGGAGCAAACATGAAGGTTTGCAAAATGTTTGCGTTTTCGATTGCATTTGCCTGTAATGCGCTATATACAAAATAGCCTATACCCGCAAGCATTAAAATTATAGATATAACTAAATTAACTTTCAGCTTTTTAACAAACGGGCTTCCTTCGTGCGCAATTTCACCGTGACAAGAATCAATAAAGTTTATCATAGATTTTTTTGCAACGCGAAATACGATAAAAAATACCAAAAGCGCAAACAAAGCAATAATCCCCCACTGCAATGCGGGAACGTCTTTAAGTAGCTTTTCTAAATTTTCGTATGCAACGTATCCTATTGCAGTAACTACGTAATAACAAAGATAAACCAGTAGCAATGCGGGAACAATCGAAACGTAGCCGCTAAAAATTTTACCGCGCACCTTTCTCTTATAATAGGGCAATTCCCTTTCATCCCACTGTTCGATTTCTTCCAGATATTGATTAGACTTAACTGAAATACTATCGGTAGAAACAGTGTTGTACCCTGTG
>JAFTIY010000048.1 GCA_017456665.1 Clostridia bacterium
AGCGTAACGCTAGGCGAAAACACTCAGGTTGGCCAAATGGCATTCTATAACTGTGCAAGTCTTGAAAATATCGACTTTACCAAAGTTCAAACCATTGGTGATATGGCGTTTGCAGGATCTAGCTTACAGTACTGTTTAGAAAATAATCAATGGCAATACGCTTATAACAGAGTGTACGTAAACGGCGAGGTTATTATCGTTGACTATATGTACTCAAGCTTTGCTCCTAAATTTGCATCTGCAGATCTTTCTAACGTACAAGAAATAGGCAACGGTGCGTTTATGAATAATAAACAGCTTGCTACCGTTACTTTAAATCAAAATGCAACTGCTATAAGCGCGCAAGCGTTTGCAAACTGTTCAAGCTTATCAAACGTTACTCTTCCTCAAACGGTTGCTCAAGTAGGCGAATACGCATTCTATGCAACTGCACTTACTTCAATTGACCTTACTAACGTTGATACCGTTGGCGAAGGCGCGTTCGCAAGAACCAATTTAACTCAAATAACGTTAAAAGATGGTGCAGCTTTACAAACTGGTGCATTTAGATATTGCTTTAACTTAACTGAAGCAAACGGATTAGAAAAGGTAACCGAAATAGGCGCTCAAGCGTTTGCAAACACCGCTCTTACTACAGCTGACTTACAAAATGCAGCAGTAATTGGTGATTTTGCGTTTGCAAACAGCCAATTAACAGAGGTTAAATTCGGTAACTTACTCGTTGAAGTTGGCGAAAACCCCTTCTTGAATTGTGAAATTCAATCTTACGGCAAACAAACCGAGATAACCTTTAACGGCGAAGTAATCGGTTACGAAACACAAGAAAATTACCAAATTAGCGAAAGCGTTCAGGTAATTGACGGAGTACTTTACAGCACCGTTCCCAACGGCGGATTACAGCTTGCAAGCTATCCTATGGCTAGCGATAAAGTTGCATACGAAGTACAAAACGGAACGGTTAGAATAAGTGCAAACGCATTCGTAGGCGCTAAATTAGCCACCGTAACCTTACCCATTAGCCTCAAGGCAATAGGCGATAAAGCATTCTATCAATGTGAAAATCTTTCAATGGTAGTGTTTACCAGCTATTATGCACCTACTCTTGAAGAGCAGTACGATCAAACCTATCTTACCTACCTCAATATGCCTTTAAGCGGAAAATTAGGTGAGTACGAAGGATTAGGCATCAGCAAGTACTACATGTGGAATATTACGTCTAACTACACCAACTTCTATTTCGGTGCAAACTTCGTAGACTATATCAGTCATATCGAAAAAGGCATCGTAATGGTTAAGCCCACCAACGGCGAAAACTACGAAACCTTTATTATGGATCAGTACTTTGCAACCGTGGTATCAGGCTCAAGCGCAGCAACCGAAGCTACTTTAAAGGTAATTCAACTTATCAACGATCTTCCCGCTAACATCACGTTGGCCAACGAAGCTCAAGTAGTAGAAGCGCGCGCGGCATACAATGCAATACCCACTCTCGAGCAACAGGCACTCGTAAGCAACTACGCTCAATTAACTTCAGCAGAAGGCACGATTATCTACCTTAAGCTCAGAGAAGAAGAGGGTAAAGAGCCCGAACTTCCTCCCGTTATTGATCAACCCGAACAGCCCAATGCGTTCGTAACCTTCTTAAAAGACAATTACGTTGGCATCATTATTGCAGGCGTTGCGATTTTAGCTCTTGCAGGATATATTACCTTCGATTTAATTAAGAAGAAAAAAAGCAAGGGAGATAATGTTCAAGATTAAAACTTGACTATTAGGTGAATTATGAAAAGAAAAATATCATTAATTTTGTGTGTAGCCTGCCTCGTGGCTTCTTGCTTGGGATTGGTTGCGTGCGCGCAAACCAATACTTTAGAGGAGTATCAAAAGCAGGGCTACACCGTAATGGTAACCTACCACGCAAACGGCGGTTCATTTTTGAACCGCGTGGGAATTACCGTAGTTGATATGATTAGGCCTTCCGATTACCAAAAAGACGGTAACGGCGAGGTACACATCAAGCTTACAGAACCCACCGATCCTACAAGACCTACCAGTGGTTCAGATCCCATTACGTTAACACTTGCAAACCATTTCTTTGCCGGTTGGTATCAAGAAAGAACGTTAGTTCTTAATTCTAACGGTAATCCTATTGATAGCGAGGGCAACGAGCTTAAATTAAAAGAGGGCGAAACCGACGTTTACGTAAACGTACAAACTGGTTATACTGCAACTCCCCAATATACTTACGATAAATATTGGGATTTTGAAAACGATACCATCGATTATTCTGAAGACGACGGCTTGGTTGAGTTAAATCTTTACGCCGGCTGGGTAAGCTACTATTCATTTAACTACCACGTTCAAAACGAGGCAGGGGAGTGGGAGATTTACGCAACCACCAATTTTGACTATAAAACCACCAACGCCGAAAATTCAAAAACGGCCGATAAAGATACCATTTGGGTTCCCCAATGGCAAAACGGCGGAATGAATTACTCATTCAAATATCAAGATGGTAGCAATTACAACTTCCCCAAAATTACGGGAACTACCTTTTTAGCTGCTTATGCCGATAAAGATTGCACTCAACCCATCAATCAAAGCATGGTTCACGGCGGCACTCTCGATCTTGAACAC
Organism: Clostridia bacterium; assembly: GCA_017456665.1. Lineage (GTDB taxonomy): Bacteria > Bacillota > Clostridia > Christensenellales > Borkfalkiaceae > HGM11416. The sequence goes on from JAFTIY010000048.1 coordinate 2,638, forward strand.
GGAACTTCTGTTAATCCCGTTCAAAACGTATACGTAAAGGTAGAGCAAGGCGAGCGTTATAAAATCGAAACTGCACAGCAGCTTATCGATAACGCAAACGTAAACGGCTATTACGAAATTTATAACGACCTCGACTTTACGGGGTTAAGATGGCCAGCCGCTTTCCAAACGGGTGTTTTTGCCGGTAAAATGTACGGAGCAAACGGCGCAACCGTTACCTTAAGCAATATTTCGGCAACTCACAGCAGCGCAAGTTCGCTTGTTGGCGGATTATTTGGAAAAATTGATAAAACCGCACAGTTTACTAACGTTCATTTTGCTAACGCAACTTTAGATATTGCTTATACCGGTCAACGCTTGCACGAAACCAACTTCGGTCTATTTGCAGGCTACATTGAAGAGGGTGCAGTTATTACTAACGTAGCAGTTGGCGGAACTTTAAAAATTGGAACTATTACCTTGGGTAGAGATTACTCGTTCAACCTTTATGCAAACGGTTACACGAGCGGTATTACTCAAAATCTAGTTAAGTTAACAGTTTACGGCCAAAAGCTCAACGAACAGTACAACTACACGGTTGACCCAGAAAGTGTTACCGTAGATAGTCAAACGGGTAATATTTCATTAACTTTAGTTACTTCAAAGCGACTTGATCAAGAAGCTTATGAAATACAATAATTACGGAGGTAATTTATGAAAAATAAAAAACTTATAATGATAATCGCAATAGCTTTAGTTGTAGTTATTGCTGCGGGTACGGTTATCGGCGTGCTTTCTTGCGGCGGTAACAACGAAAATAAAAAGAGAGATAATATCGTTATTATGACCGAAGCTCTCAGCGGCTTATTCAATCCCTTCTATGCAACAAGCGGTGCCGATCAAGACGTTATCGGTATGACTCAAATCGGTATGCTTTCAACCGACAGTAACGGCAAGCCCGTTGCAGGCGATGACGAACCCACCGTAGTAAAAGCCTTTGAATACGGTAAGGCAGATAACGGTGCAGATGAAACCGTTTATACCTTCGTAATTAAAAACGGCCTTAAGTTCTCTGACGGTAAGCCCATTACCATGAACGACGTTTTCTTTAATATGTACGAATATCTCGATCCCGTTTACACTGGTTCTTCAACCATGTATTCAATCGATATTAAAGGTCTTTTACAGTATAGAACTCAAAAGAACTATTCAGACGACGGTACTTTTAACGAAGAAGTTGAAAATATGCAAAAAGATGCACAGGCTTCAGCTCTTCTCCGTATTTTAGAATTAGTTGACATTTACGAGGTTAACGGCAGATTAGGCAATTCAAGCTCTAACTCATTTAAGTTAACCGAAAGCGAAATGATCGATGCAATTAACAATACTACTTACATTACCAGCGGTTATAAAAACGCGGTTGCAACTACTGCTGAACAGGCTACTTTAACCGACGACGATTACCGCGCAATGCTCGTTGAAGACTATAAGCTCACTTTAAAAACCTTTAAAGAAGAATTACAGTCAGACTACGATGCAGCTAAAGAATCTTTCGATTTAGAAACTGCTCCTTACAATGAACACAAAGAGTTCTTATCTAACGATATCGCCAAATTCTTGGTATACGAAGGTTACGTAACCCCCAAATACCTCGAAGTTGAAGGTAAAAAAGATAGAACCAAGATCGTTGATTGGGATGGCGACGAAATAGTTGCAACTTATACCTCTAAAGAGCAGGTTATCAACAAGGTTTATAAAGATTACGTAGAAACCGGTCTTAATACCGTATTAACCCAATGGGGTACTGCAGGTACTTTACAAACTGCATACGCTGCAACCGCTACCGACGTTGCTCTTCACAACAACCTCGGACCTGACGCACAATTAGTTAACCCCAAAATTGACGGTATTGTTTCACTCGGCCATACTACCAACGTTCAAACCGTTACCGTTAACAACGTTGAATATAAGGTTGCTCACGAGCACAATGCAGACGGTACTCCCAAGAACAAAGAGGAATACGACGTTTTACAAATCACCGTAAACGGAACAGACCCCAAGGCTATTTATAACTTTGGCTTTACCGTTGCTCCCGCTCATTACTATACCGCAGACGAAGCTCATCCCAACGGAAGAACTATTGATATTGCAAACAATAAATTCGGCGTTGATTTTGCATCAAGCGATTTCCAAAGCCAGGTAATTCAATCTTACCAACACAATAAAGTTCCCGTAGGCGCAGGCCCCTTCGTTGCAACCGACATCAACAATAAAGATAACCCCGGTGCAGATGAATTCGTAAGCAGTAACATCGTTTACTACAAGGCTAACAAGCACTTTATGTTCCCCGTAAAGGCACAAAAGTTAAGATTACAGGTTGTTAGCGCTTCAAACGCATTAGATAAGCTCGCAAACGGCGAGGTAGACTATATCACTCCTCAATTCACAAAAGCTAACTCAACCCGTTTAAAACAGTTAGAAAGCAAGGGCTTTAAGCAACTCGCTTCTTGGCAGCTTGGTTACGGTTATATCGGTATTAACGCAGGTAAAGTTCCCAACGTTTATATCCGCCGTGCAATTATGGCTGCAATGCAAACCTCACTTTCTACCGAATATTACGAATCAGGTACTTGTAAAACTATCGATTGGCCTATGTCAACCGTAAGCTGGGCTTACCCCTTCGCAGACGACGGCGTAACCTCAAAGCCCAACGGCCACACCTACACTCAATGGACGGGCGTTGCCGATGCAAAAGCTAAAATCGAAGACCTTATGAGACAAGCAGGCGTTTCTGCAGGCGATTCTCAACTTAAAATTAAGTTCACTATAGCAGGCGCATCAATTACCGAGCACCCCACCTATACCGTATTTAAACAGGCTTCTGAAATATTAAACGAATTAGGCTGGCAGGTAGACGTTAAGGCTGACTCACAAGCATTAACCAAGCTCGCAACCGGTTCGCTCGAGGTTTGGGCTGCTGCATGGGGCTCTACCATCGATCCCGATATGTATCAGGTATACCACAAAAACTCAACCGCAACCTCCGTTTATGCATGGGGTTACCGTGAAATTAAGGCTAACGATGCACTTTATTGGTACGAACAAGACGTTATCGATGATTTAAGCGTTATCATTGAAGACGCGCGCGAAATCGACGATCAAGCTCAAAGAACCGCTCTTTACGAGCAAGCTATGGGCTACGTTTTAGACCTTGCAGTAGAGCTTCCCGTATATCAACGTCAAACTCTTTACGCATACAACACCAATACTATTAAGGGCTTAAAAGATACTGTTAACCCATATTCTTCACCCCTTGAAAAACTTTGGGAGCTTGAGCTCGTTGAGTAATATCACCAAGTAGACTTTTTACGACTATTAAAAGGCGTGCGGCAGGAAAAAGTGGAGAACGTTTATAAAAAATTATTACCATCTTCTTCCTGCGCTAGCCTAAAGTAACGATTAATTACTTAATTATTAAACGGTTTTGTTATAGTTATTTACATAAACGACCGTTCTCGTAACAAAGCCTAAACTAAAAGTTGAACTTTTGGAGAAAAAATGTTTAAGTATATTTTAAAAAGAATTGGAATATCAATATTGATTTTGTTTGGTGTTTCGTTAATTCTGTATACGCTATTGCGCTGCATGCCCACCGATTACGTTAAAATGAAAATTATAGCGTTAAACCAGGCGGGTGCAGACGTAACCGATGCGTTTATAAAAGAAATGTATAAGGCTTACGGCCTCGACGGTTCTATTATCGAAGGCTATTTCAATTGGCTTAAGAACGTATTCTCAGGCGATTTCGGCACTAGTTTTATAAGCGGTGCTCCCGTTATAGGCGAAATTTTTAATGCGGACAGAATAGGTACTTCTTTCTTCGTTGCGGCAATTGCAACGGTGTTTGAGTTTATGATCGCTATACCTTTAGGTATAACTGCGGCAACGCACCAATATTCTATTCGCGATTACGTTGTTACCGTATTCGTTCTTATCGGTATTTCGCTTCCTTCATTCTTCTTTGGCCAAATGCTAAAGGATCTTTTTGCTAACAAGCTTGGTTGGTTCCCCGTTTCGGGCATGAGAGATCCCACTATTACATATGCAAACGCAATGGAAGCTTTTGCCGACTACGCAAGGCATATGTTCTTGCCCATCTTAACGGTTGTAATTTTAAGCATCGGTTCTCGTATGAGAATGACCAGAACCAACATGCTTGAGGTATTAAACTCCGATTACATTCGTACCGCAAGGGCAAAGGGCTTAAAAGAAAGAAAGGTTATTTATAAGCACGCGTTCAGAAATACTATGATTCCCATCGTAACCGGTTTAGCAGGTCTTATTCCCTCGCTTTTCTCAGGTGCAATGATCACGGAGTCTGTTTTCGACCTTACCGGTATCGGTAGTTATGCTCTTAACGCGATGACGCAGGGCGATATTCCCGTTATTATGACCTACAATATGTTCCTCGCTACACTCTCGGTTATCGGCGTTTTACTAGCCGACCTTATGTACGCTGTGGTTGACCCGCGCGTTAAACTTGCTTAATGGAGGGGTATTATTATGGAAGAAAATAAAGATTTAGTTCAAAATACTAACGAAAATAATACCGCCGAGCAAAATTTTGAGCAAGAAGAACTTACCGTTACTCAGGCAACCGATAGCGAACAGGATAATGCACCCGTAGATATTCAGCTTGAAGATGGTGAAAGCCCTCTCGATAAAAACGTAAAGCTCATGTCGCCCACGAGAATGGTTTTAAGGCGCTTTTTCCGCTCTAAACTTTCTATTGCAGGGCTCGTAATGTTAATTGCTCTGTTCGTTTTCAGTTGGTTAGGACCGGTTATTTGTCCCGCCCTTGGTTACGACTGGGGCGAAATTGAAACCGACCGTACTGGTAATATCGAATATACTCCGTACGAGGTTGAAGGCGAAAACGGCAGTTTCGTTCAAATTATCGTAACCGATAACGGTGTAAACGCTCTTGCACCCATCTCTCCCACTCATATTTTGGGTACGGATGAGCAGGGTATGGATATTTTTACCCGTTTGATGTACGGCGGAAGACTTTCGCTTTCACTCAGCTTTTTAGCGGTATTTTTAACCTCATTCCTCGGAATAGTTATGGGAGGTATAGCAGGCTTTTACGGCGGTGTAGTAGATAATATCATAATGCGCTTGTGCGATATTTTAATCTGCTTACCAACGCTTCCGCTCATGCTTATTATCGGTACGGTACTCGATGCTAACCCCGATTTAATAAAGCAAGATATGTATATTTACGTGCTTATGGGAGTTCTTTCTCTCTTCTCATGGCCGGGAATGGCCCGCCTTGTTCGCGGTCAAATTCTCTTTTTGCGCGAGCAAGAATATATGACGGCGGCAGAGGCCATGGGTTATTCTGCATCAAGAAGAATTTTCAAGCACTTAATTCCCAATATTTTACCGCAAATCATCGTTTCGATGACTCTTTCGCTCGGTAGTATGATTTTGTATGAATCTACTCTTTCATACCTCGGATTAGGCGTTAAGATTCCTTACGCTTCTTGGGGTACTATGATAGAAGTTATTTCTAAACGTAGTGATATTTTGCAAAACAACTTTAACGTTTGGGGCCCTCCCGGTCTTTGCATTATCATTGCGGTTTTAGGCTTTAACTTTATCGGCGACGGCTTGCGCGACGCGCTCGATCCTAAACAAAGGAGATAATGTAAAGTGGATAAAAAAGATAAAAAAGTTGATTCCGCTAAAAAGCATTATTTAAGCGGTAAAGAAATAAGAGAAATTGCCAAGGCAAACGCTAAAATTATGCGTGAGCTCGAAAAGGCTAAAAATCGTAGAGTTCCCGAATCGGAGTACTTAACCTCTCTTAAAGACGAGCATAATATTTTAGAGGTAGAAAATCTTCATTCATACTTTTTCACCGATCAAGGTGTTGTAAAGGCTGTTAACGGCGTTAGCTTTAACATCCCAACCAACGCTACGGTTGGCGTAGTTGGCGAATCGGGTTGCGGTAAAAGCGTTACCTCAATGTCGATTATGCGCCTTTTACAAGGGCCTTCAGGTCAAATCGTAAGCGGCGATATTCGTTTCCGCGTTAACGATTATAAAAAAGATGCAAACGGCGATTATATTCCCGTTTACGAAAAGGATGAAAACGGTAATTTCGTTCTAGAGCAGGTTGTAGACTCTAAAGGAAATCCCGTGTCAGATTCTCACGGTAATCCCGTTATGAGAAATAAGCACGCCGTTGATTCAAACGGAATGAAACTTTACGAAACTGAAGAAAAGGTTGTTAATATTGCCAAAATGCCCATTCACGAAATGTATAAAATTCGTGGCAGACAAATGGCTATGGTTTTCCAAGAACCTATGACTTCACTTAACCCCGTTTTTACTATCGGTAACCAGCTTGATGAGGTTTCTCTTTTGCATATTCCCGGTGCAACTGCCGAAATTGCAAAAAAACGCTCAATCGAAATGCTTAATATGGTAGGAATTGCAATGCCCGAACGCGTTTATGCTTCCTATCCGCACGAGCTTTCAGGCGGTATGCGTCAACGCGTTATGATAGCTATGGCTCTCGCTTGCGAGCCCAGACTTATTATTGCCGACGAGCCCACAACTGCGCTCGACGTTACCATTCAAGCACAAATACTCGATTTATTTAACGATTTAAAACAAAAAATTAACAGTTCTATACTGCTAATTACTCACGACCTTGGCGTTATTGCAGAAATGTCCGATTTCGTAGTAGTTATGTACGCAGGCAGAATTATAGAAACGGGCACTGTTCAAGAAATATTCCACAATCCCTTACATCCTTATACTCAAGGCTTACAAAAATCTAAGCCTACTATGAAATCTGGTAAAGGCGATTTGTTCAATATTCCCGGCAACGTTCCCAATCCCATTAATATGCCAAACAACTGTTACTTTAAAGAAAGATGCTCAAAATGCATAAAGGCATGCTCGGGCGAGTATCCTTGCATGATTCAGGTTAGTCCAACTCATGCAGTTGCTTGCCATTTGTACGATGAGGTGAACAAGTAATATGGAAAATCAAGAAGTAAAATTGAATACCGAAAACGCTCAAATCACCGATTTTACAAATTTCGACGATCAAGCACAGCGTGAACGCGAGCAACAGGCGCTCAATAAAAAAATAGAAGAGGATAAGCTTCTTCCGCCTGATCCCGAAGCTGTTTTAGAGGTAAGACATCTTAAAAAACACTTCGTTCTTAAAAAGACTCTTTTGGGTAAACCTCTTGCTACCTTAAAAGCTGTTGACGATATTTCATTCGTTGTTAAGCAGGGCGAAACGCTAGGTATAGTAGGCGAGTCCGGTTGCGGAAAAACTACTATGGGCAGAACTGTTCTTAAGCTACATCAGCCTACGGGCGGTCAAATCTTTTTTAACGGTGAAGAAATTACCAACTATAAGTCAAGACATATGCGCTCTTTGCGTAAAGAAATGCAAATTGTTTTCCAAGATCCTTATTCTTCATTGCCACCTCGTAGTACGGTTGGCGGAATCTTGGCTGAACCCGTATTGGTACATAAAATCGTTCCACCTTCTGAGGTTAAAGACTACGTTTTAGAGATTATGGAGCAGTGCGGCTTGCGTGATTACTATTACGAAAGATATCCTCACGAATTCTCGGGCGGTCAACGTCAGCGTATTTGTATTGCTAGGGCGTTAACGGTTAATCCAAAATTGATTATTTGTGACGAGCCTGTTTCGGCGTTAGACGTTTCTATTCAAGCTCAAATTCTTAACCTTTTAAAGAGAATTCAAAAAGAACGTAAGCTTACGTATTTGTTTATTTCTCACGATTTATCGGTTGTTAAGCACATTTCTGATAAAATTGGCGTTATGTATCTCGGTTCTATGGTAGAATTTGGCAATTCAGACGAAATATTTGCCAACCCAATGCACCCATATACTCACGCGCTTTTCTCAGCTGTTCCTAATCCCGATCCTAACGAAAAGGTTAATCGCGTTATTTTAAAAGGGGATATTCCTTCTCCTTCAAATCCGCCTATGGGTTGTAAGTTCCACACTCGTTGCCCAAAAGCGATGGAAATTTGCAAGCATATTGCGCCTGAATATAAAGATTACGGCAACGAGCATTACGTTGCTTGTCACTACTGTCAAATGCAGGAGAAATAATGGCAAAAAATAAAAAAAAGAATAAGCAACCCAAACAAAAGGTTGTTTATTACGACGATAATTCAACTATAATCGATATGTCGGCGGTGAATAAAACGGGGCAGCCTCAGCCACCACCTCCGCCTCGCAAGGTTTCTACCTTTAAACAAAAGCTCGATACCTATCTCGATGCTGTTAGAATGATGGTAGTTCCTATGCTCGTAGTGCTTGCAATTCTTGCAGTTTTGTACGCTATTTTAATGTTGATTGTATAAGAATTTAAAAACGATTTATGCCCACTGCGTTTTGTGCTTTGCACTAAATAACGTGGGCATTTTATTTGTTATTAAACAAACTAATGTTTGCATGGCTTTGCACAGTGCAAAAGTTAGTTAATTGCGTTATAGCCCCACTTTTTTAAAAAAGATACGGGGTTAAATTTAGTAAAAACCATAAAAGGGTAGGCCAATGAACTATTTGTTTTTTGATATCGAGTGCGCTAACTGCTTTAACGGTAAGGGCAAAATATACAGTTTTGGGTATTTAATTACCGATAGCGATTTTAACATTATAAGTCCGCCTGAAGATATACTAATTAATCCCGACTGTAAGTTTGATCCTTACGTAAAAAAGAATATTTTAGTTTACGATCGCGCTCTTATTAAGTCTAAACCAAAATTCGACCAAGTGTATCCTATAATTAAAAAGCTTATGACACAAAAGGATACCCTTTGTTTTGCTTACGGCAGCGATAACGATCAGCATTTTTTAGCCGACGATTGTGAAAGATATTCGCTTAAAAAGATTAAAGCTAAAATTTTTGATATTCAAAAGCTTATAAAACTTGCCGAAAATAAAAATGCGCGCAAGCTCTCAATAGAGTTTGAAGAGCGTTTTGGGAATCTAGGTAGCGGCGCACATCGAAGCGACGTGGATGCCGTTAGAACTATGATGATAGCAAAGCAAGTTTGTTATGCAAGCAAAAAAGCCTTGCATGAATATTTTTTATAAAAACAAATATGATGCGATAATCGACTTATAGCCCGACTTTTTAATTTAAACTGCCTAATTTTAGGCGGTTTTTTTATACTTAAAAACTAATTAGTCATTAATTAAAATTAAAATCATAAACTTTATTATGAATTTATTAAATGCTAATGGCAACGTTGAAATTGTTTTAATAAAATTAAATAAGCAAGAAAAAACGCAACTGGCAAATTACTACCTTACTGAAAAAACAAGAATTAAAATAATAAAAAAATGTTTATCGGGAGTGATAGTTCAAGTTGGCGTAAATCAAGTTGCAATAGATAAAGAATGGGCAGGGAGTATTTTAGTTAAGTGAAAGAAATTGTAATAACGGGCCCGCCGAACTGTGGTAAAACCACTTTATTTAATCTTTTAACGGGTAAAAACGAAAGGGTAGGTAATTGGCAGGGAGTTACCGTAAAGGCCGTAAGTAGCAATTTAATCGGCAAAAAAGGGGTAATTATAACCGATTTGCCGGGGAGCTTTGCAGAGGGAAATTATACCCTCGAACAAAAAAATGCCGCCAAATATTTATATAAATGCTACGGCGTAATCGTTTTATGCGAGGCTCAAAATTTAAAGGCGGGAATTGAGCTGTTTAACAGAGTGGTAAAGCTAAATAAGAACGTGCTTTTGGTTATTAATATGTACGGCGAGTTAAAAAGAGGCGGCGGAAGTATTAATTTTAAAAAATTAAACGGATTTTTTAATTGTTTTCCTGTTTGTGTTGAGGTAAATAAAATAAGTAGTAAAAGTGCCGTTAATCAACTTATAGAGGGGCTTTTAACTAATATAATAGAGCAAAAGTCGGTGCATTGTGAGCAAATAATAGCACAATGCTTTAAGCCGGCAAACAGTATGCAATACGCTTTTTTAGATAAAATTTTTTTAAACGGCGCTTGGGCGTTTATTTTTACCTTTTTTAGTTTTGCAATCTTTTTTTATTGCGCGTTTGGTAAATACGGAATAGCAGGCTTAATTTCTCACTTAGTTGAGCAACTGTTCATATGTGCCGTTAATCAACCTATAGCGAGGCTTTTTACTGTATTTGGTGTAAGTAACTTTATTTGTGCCTTTATTTTAGAAGGGCTTTTAAGTGGGGTGTTAAGTGTTTTGGTGTTTTTACCAAGGCTTGCAGTTTGCTATCTTTTTATATTTATAGCAGAGCAAAGCGGAGTTCTTGCAAGGCTTGCTTTTTTGCTTAATTTTGCATTTTCGCGCTTTAACACTACAGGCAGAACGTTTTTTTCGCTAATTTCTTGTTATGGTTGCACGGTTAGCGGAATATTACAAACCAACACTTGCGCGAACAAAGAAGAAAAATTGGGCGTTTGCTTAAGCTTGCCATTTATTCCGTGCAGTGCAAAACTGCCGGTTATATTGTATTTGTGCAATTTTGCTAATCAAGTTTTTGGCTTTTGGTCAGTTTTTTTTGCTATCGTTGGTGGTTTTTTGTGTTCATTAGTGGTTTTATGGGCATATGGCAAGATAATCAAAAACAAAAAAAGTTTTTATGTTATTTCTTTTCCGCCGTATAGAGTAGTTAGTGCAAAAAGTATTTTAAAAGCCTTGCAAAAGTTTGTAAAAGAGTTTATAATAAGATTGGTGGCAATCGTTGCGCTTGTAAACTGCTTTTTATTTTTACTCACATCTCTTTCAACCGATTTTAAATTTTTAAACGGGGAACAAATTGAGTTTAGTATTTTGGCTGTAGTTTGCAAAAGGCTTGCAATAATTTTTAAGCCTGCAGGCTTAAACGATTGGAGGCTTGTGCTTTCGTTGATAGTTGGGCTTTTTGCAAAAGAAAGCGTAATTTCTGCTTTTACCCTCTTGGGTATAAAAACTATAAATAAAAGCACTTTAATTAGTTTTTTACTCTTTTTTGCAATTTATCCGCCGTGCATAAACGCCTTGGCCACATACAAAGCAGAGTGCGGTAAAAAATTTACTATTATCATATTTTTGTTGTATTTTACGCTAGCGTATTTGGCGGCGGCTATCGCAAATTATTTGGGCTTATTATTTGCCGTTGCGCTAATATTATCTGCCTGCTTTGTAGCGCTTGCCGTACAATCGTTTAAGTTTAGCGTTCACTCTAAAAAATCCAAAAAAATAGAAGGATTCTAATGAAAAAGTTTATTGCAAACAAAACAATTCAATTAACCGAATTTTTGCTTAACGAATATAGCGGTAAGCTTTCTTACGGTAGGCTTATGAAGCTTTATCGCGAAAGGGATATTAAGGTAAACGGCGTAAGGGTTAACAAAAACTGCGATGTTTTTGATGGCGATATTATCGAATGCTATTACGATGGAGCTCAGAAGGCGCTTGAAGTTATTTATTGCGATCAAAACGTTTTGGTTTGCAAAAAGCCCCAGGGCATAACTTCAGAAAATTATTACGAGCAGGTAAAAAACGAGTATCCAACCGCAATTTTTACCCATCGGTTAGATAGAAACACTTGGGGAATTATTATTTATGCGTTAAACGAAGAGGCGTACGGCGAGCTTTTTGCCGGATTTAAGGAGCGCACCTTTAAAAAGCAGTATTGTTGCTTAGTAAACGGCTCTTTTGAGACTCAGTGCGGTGTGTTGAGCGACTACTTAATAAAGGATGAAAAAATAGGCAAGGTATACGTATATAACAAAAAAGTGCCCGGTAGCGTAAATATAGTTACCGAGTATAAAACGCTTGCAAAAGGGCAAAAAAGCTCTATTTTAGAGGTTGATTTAATAACGGGAAAAACCCATCAAATTAGAGCTCATTTGGCTTTTTACGGTCATTTTATTATCGGTGACGGAAAGTACGGAGTTGAAAAAATCAATCGCGAATTTAAAGCGCGTGCGCAACTGCTCGTTGCAAATAAGCTTACTTTGCGTTTTAGCCAGGGGCAAAAGCTTTATTATTTAAACGAAAAGCAATTTTGTTTAGAGGAGCAAAAGCCCTTTGAATTTCTTAAATAATGTAAAAAAACCCTTCATTTTGTTAAAAAACACGCCCATTTTTTATCGCTACAAAAAAAAATAAATTTTTTTAAAAAAATTTTTAAAAAGCAGCGAAAAACAGTTGCATTTTTATAAAATATTTGGTATTCTATATGAGCATTCAGCGTGAGGAACGCAAATGCTTACGTGGGAGCATAGCTCAGTTGGGAGAGCATCTGCCTTACAAGCAGAGGGTCACAGGTTCGAGCCCTGTTGTTCCCACCATTAATTTTATAACCAAAAAATTGGAATATGCGGGAATGGCTCAGTGGTAGAGCGTTGCCTTGCCAAGGCAAATGTCGCGAGTTCGAATCTCGTTTCCCGCTCCATTTTTTTTGTCAAAAAAAGCATGTATAGCGTGCTTTTTTCGGTACCATAGCCAAGTGGTAAGGCCAAGGTCTGCAAAACCTTCACTCCCCAGTTCAAATCTGGGTGGTACCTCCAGAAAAAACGACAGGTTTCGACCTGTCGTTTTTTCAACGAAATTCGCCTTCGGCGAGTGAAATTTGGCTTCGCCAAGTGAAATAGCTTCGCTGTGAAATATTTGCTTCGCAAATGTGAGGAGGCGAATTTCATTTCACATCGAACAAAGTGAGATATTTCACAATTTCCGTAAGGAAATTATTTCACATTCGGCGGGCGCCGAATATTTCACTAAAACCGGTTTGAGTTCGAATCCTTATTGCAAACTGCAAAAAATATCTTTTTCGTAGCCTTTATACAAATAATCCTGCACAAAAGTGCAGGATTTATTTTTTATCTAAAAAAGTTGTTTTGTATAAAAATATATCTTAAGTTGAAAAATAATTAAATATAATATATAATTGAATATGCTAAAACTGCTAGTGTTGTTACGGTTGTAAATACTAGGTAAACAACAAAGGATAAAGCACTGTATAAATAGGTAAGTATATGACTAATTATATTTGCAATTATCGTTTGAGTTGCTAAATTAATAGATAAAAAATTTGATTAATTAAGCAGCACCGTGCTACATGAGTTGGGATTTTTATGTTGACAGTTGTAACACGTTTTGATAAACGTGTAATTGTAAAAAGTCGTCAAGCATTAGAAAAATTTGATGTAAAAATTAAAAATCCCCCTGCGTAACCCGTTGCTCGTTACGCTGCGTAATGGTATATAATGCGATTATAGGAGGTGAAAGCTATGTCTAATTACACAACGGGAGAGGTTGCAAAATTGTGCGGAGTTTCGGTTAGAACTGTGCAATATTACGATAATCGCGGAATTTTAATTCCCAGCGATTTTAGCGAGGGCGGCAGAAGGCTGTATTCTGAAAATGACCTTAAAAAAATGAAGGTTATATGCTATTTGCGCGAGCTCAATTTTTCTATCGATAATATAGCAAAGCTTTTAAACGAAAAAAATTCTGATAAGGTAATTGCGCTCATCATTCAAGAGCAAAGATTTCAGCTAGAACATGAAGTTTTTCAAAAGCAACAAATGATCGAAAAGCTAAAAGAACTTGAGCAGGCAGTTACTGATAACGTCAATTTCTCTTTAAATTCAATAACAGACTTAGCGCACATTATGGAAAACAAGAAAAAAATCAAAAAGTTGCATCTAAATCTATTGCTGATGGGTTTGCCGATGATTCTTTTAGAACTAGCGGCAATCGCGCTTTGGATATTTACCGGCATTTGGTGGCCCTTTGTTGTTTATGCTGTGCTTGCAATTCCGTTTGCCATTTTTATCAGCAAATATTACTTCAATAGGGTTTCATATATTTGTCCAAATTGTAAAAACGTATTTACTCCATCTTTTAAAGAAGCGTTTTTTGCAATGCACACGCCTAATACGCGCAAGTTAACTTGCCCTCAATGCAAGCAAAAAAGCTACTGCGTAGAAACCTATCGTAATCCTTCAAACGAAAAATAATTTTAAAAGGGAGCTTTAGCTGCTCCCTTTTTTTGTTAAGAAGTGCCGTTAATCGCGTTATATGGCTGTTTTTATTGATTTAAAAAGCTAATAGCTTAAGTAAAAAGGGTATAAGATAAAACGCAAGTGCTTTACAAGGTCTTGCGTTTTGTGATATAATATGATATATAAAATAGGAAATGAGTATTATGCAAAGAATAATGGTAATCGGTTGCCCCGGTAGCGGTAAAAGCACTTTTGCAAAGGAGCTTGCCAAAATTACCTCAATATAGATTATACATTTAGATATGCTTTCCTGGAATACTGATAAAACTAATG
>JAFTIY010000049.1 GCA_017456665.1 Clostridia bacterium
CTAGCAAAGTGTAATATTTTCCTTATCCTGCCTTAATACTCGTTAATCAACCTATAGAGTCACTTTTGCAATTTTTGTTACTCAAAACTCATAGATCGGCGCAAATAAAACTAAAAAATCACAAATAGCCCGTTAATTGCGCTATAGCCCTACTTTAAAAGCGCGTTTACAACTTAAATCCACCATTTTTAACCTCGGGCTTGACAGCACTATAAAATTGTGTTATAATACGTTTACGATGCTTGGGGTAACCATAAGGTATTAAACGCGAACGGAACTCAAAACACCGATCTAACTTCTATTGGGCATATTAACCCCATTCGCTACCGCGGATATTACTACGATTCAGAAACTGGGTTATACTACCTCAACTCTAGATATTATTCACCTGAACTTTGTAGATTCATAAGTCCTGATAGCTTCGATTACCTCGATCCTGAAAGTATTAATGGGTTGAACTTATATTGCTACTGCTATAATAATCCAATTTCTTATAGTGATCCGTCAGGTAATCTTCCTCAATAGGCTGAATGGTTAATTGGTGGTGCAGTAATTGTTGGATTAGGAATAGCGACAGTCTTTACAGGTGGGGCCGCTGGTGTAATTCTCGGTGCTGCTTTCTATGGTGCTGTTACAAGCGCTGTGGGAGGAGCTTTAGTTGGTGGTATTATTGGAGGAATAACAGGTGGCTGGGAAGGTGCTTTAGATGGAGCCGCGAGTGGTTTTATGTGGGGCGCAATATCAGGAGCAGTAACTGGCGCTTTGCTTCAGGAATTAATATTGCTACAGGCAGCGTTCAAATTGTTGGTAGCGCTCAAAAAACAGGTTCGTTATTTCATCAGTTTGCTAGTAATGTTCAGGCAGGTAAAATGTCTCTTGCAGTGGGAAGATATAGTGAAATTCATTTGAACAGAAGTAAAGGATTAGGTATTAAAGGATTTAGACCTGATGTAACTGGTGTAACTAAAAATGGATTACGAGTCGTTGAAGTTGTTAGTGGTAGTCAAACTTATGCTAGCCAAGTGGCTAAAGTAGGAAGAATGATGGGGAAATATTCTCATATTTCTAATGGACTAACTCTTGATGCTTTACGATTTATTACAAGCTGGTTTGTATTCTAGAAACATTTATTTTTGATTAATAATTTGGAGGGATATTATGTTAATTCCTAAACATTTAGAAGAAATATCTGAAATTATAGAAACTTCTGAAAATAATGAGGTACTTAAAATAAAATGTAAATGCAGTCATACTCATTTTATTGTTTATGAATTTTGTGAATCTGATAATGCAAATGTTAAACCCGGATTCAATGAAATAATTCGTGAAAATGATAAATTGTATTTGGTTAAACGAAATTTCTTTGGCAAAATTGTAGAAAAGATTGAATGTGGAAACATGTTTGAAAAAAAACAACGTAGAATAATAAAAGTGAAATGCGAAAAATGTGGTTTAGAGTATGTTTTATTTGATAATTATAAACATGGGTATGATGCAGTTATTACGCAACAAGAAAGTTGTGCTTCAAAAAATGAGATAACTTTTTATTTTAAAAAAGCATATTCACAGCCAATTGAAGTTTTTATTAAAATTTACCAAGATATTTCTTATGATCAATTTAAAGATGAGTTTGAAAATATAGATTATTCTAGTTATTTGAATTCATTTGGTAATATTGATATATATGGTTTAAATCCAAAATTAAGAAAAATCAAAATTTGTTCAGAAGAAACAGCATAAAATATTATATGAATTAACACAAACTTGCAGGAGTGTAGCTATCCTAAATAGATAGCTACACTCTTTTTCTTTGGCTTATAAAATAATAAAAAATACCCCGTTAATCGCGCTATAGCCCTACTTTTGATTTAAAAACCAAGTTGAATATTATTTTCTTCGGTCATTCTGAGCGAAGTCGAAGAATCTAGTTAATTTAATGATATAAATCACTCCACTAAAACACCCCGTTAATCGCGTTATAGCCCTACTTTTATAAAAAACGCGCTATAACGGCGATATATTAATTATTGGGTATTTAATAAATTTTAGCAAACTAAAAGCGGGGCAAAAAACGCCCCGCTGAGTTTTAGTTTTAATAATTACGTGATTAAAAAGCCCAGTTTCCATCCCTAAATATTGCCACTACTTCACCGTTTTGTTTAACGCCGTCAATTTGCAGATCGGGAGTTCCGATCATAAAATCTACGTGGATGGTAGAATCGTTTATACCCATTTTTTTGCATTCAGCAAAAGAAAGATTTTCAAAATTCTTAAGAGTATTGTTAAATCCCCTGCCCAAAGCGAGGTGGCAGCAGCAGTTTTCATCAAACAAAGTATTATAGAAGAGTATACCTGTTTTATTTATGGGCGAATCGTATGCAACGAGAGCGCATTCACCAAGCAATTTTGCCCCTTCATCCATATTAACTAATTTTTCTAAAAGTTCGGCGTTCTTTTCAGCACCGGTTGCAACCACCTTACCGTTTTCGAACTTTACCCAAAAGTTCTCAATAAGCTCGCCTTGATAAGATAAAGGCTTGGTTGCATAAACGATACCATCGGCATCTCCAGCCATAGGAGAGGTGAAAACTTCTTCTGTGGGAATATTGGGATTAAAATATACTCCGTTTAAGGTAGTATCGCCACCACCGCCAAACGTTCCGTGGTCACTAATAAGTCCCACACGAAGAGAAGTACCGTTAGACGCTGAATATCTTAATTCTTTTAAATTAAGTTCGTTAAGCTTTGCAGAGCGATTAGCAAGGTTGCGGTTATGCTCTTCCCACGCTTTAATAGGATCGTCGTTTACGCGCGAAGTGTATAAAATTGCTTGCCAAAGCTTTTCTACCGCAGCAGAAGAGCTCATATTGGGGAATATTTTTTTAGCCCAACCTTTAGAAGGAACTGCGGCAATAACCCATTGATACTTATCTGCCATAGCATCTGAATAAGACTTGGTCTTTTTTAAAGTGGCCATTCTTGCTTTTGCCATTTTTTCTTGGTTAACACCCTTCATTGCGTCGGGATCGTCGCCAGATAAAGCTATTAATACGGGCAATGAATTTTGTCTATATTTAAGTCTTTCTATTTGCCAATCTTTAATTTCGGATAAGGTTGCAAGGCTCTGTTTTTTAGCATGAAGCTTTGAAACGGGCCCATATCTCCATTCAACCTCTACCTCTTTTGCCCCAAGCTTGTAGCATTCTTCTACAACGTAAGAACAAAACTCAGCACTTTCAACAGAAGAGCGAACTATTACCTCTTGCCCCTTTTGAACGTTTGCTCCAACCTTTGCAATAAGATGAGCGTATTTTTTTAATAATGATTTTTTCATATATGTCTCCAATATTAAAATTTAATTTAAAATAGCCGTTAAAGAGCTTATAGGCGCACTTTTTATATTTTTAGCCAAAGCTGTACCGCAATACGTAATCGGTAAGCAACTTTGATTTTTTTAAATCAATAAACCTATATTTGCCCTGCCTTTTATGGCAACTTGCAATTAACGGCATTTACTTAAAACAATCGTTAATCAACCTATAGCCCTACTTTTGCACTTTTTTAGAAGCACTTATAACAGATAAAATAACCGTTTTTGCCTCTTCTTGCCGTTCAGCGCTAAAATGGCTTAAAAAGTTATTAACAACTTCGTTTTCTCTATCGAGCTGCTCGGTTTTAATGCCTAACAGCTTTTTTTGTTCTCCAATTAATTTAGCCACTTCCAGTCGCTGATTAAGTAGCAATGCAATTTGAAGGTCGATATTATCAATTTGTGTTCGTAAGTTTTTAATTTTTTCCATAAAAAATACTAACGGTGCGTCAAAAAGCAACCCCTGACGCACCGTAACCTTTTTAATAACATAAGAAGTTGCAAAAATAAACCACTTTTGCAAACATTATACACCCTTTAGCCTAAAATTTCAACTGTTTAAATAGCTTTTACCTAACCAACGTAATATTTGTTAAATAACAGCATAAACACAACGGCTAAAGCCAAGCATATAAAGCCCACCCAGCTAACGTAAAAGGGAAAATACCCTACCTTACTTTGCCTTTCGGCAACGTAATCGGCATAAGATTGCCTATCGCGATACTTAGTTTTTGACCAATTATGCAACGAAAACAACATTTTCACTGCATAAGAAAGCGAATAGAAAGTACCCTTGCTAGCAAGCCAACTCATTGCAACTACCGCCAAAATCATAACGGCAGCTATAAAAAATCCGTCAGATAAAATTTTGTAAATTTCGGTTATATTGGTTTGATTAAACAAATTCTTAATAAGCGAGTATGCTAAAATCAAAGCCAAAGCAATAGCCGTTGTTATACCGTAACCTAATAACTTCTTTTTCATTTTTCGGTTAATTCTGCCCTATATTTTAGTTCTTCTTCGTCGTTACAGTAGATAAAATGACCGGGAACGACTTCACGCATTGAAGGAGCGTTTACGGTGTAATCGTGCTCAGCAAGCGGATTGTAAACGATTCTCTTACGCTGTTTTTCGTAAATGGGATCAGGGAGAGGAATTGCTGAAAGAAGTGATTTGGTATACGGGTGCATGGGATGAGCAAACAGCTCTTCAGACGTAGCAAGCTCAACCAAGTTACCGTAATACATAACGCCTATGCGATCGGAAAAATATTTAACTACCGAAAGGTCGTGCGCGATAAACAAGATTGTAAGCCCCATTTTTTCACGCAGTTCGTTTAGTAAGTTAATAACTTGAGCCTGAACTGAAACGTCGAGAGCCGAAACGGGCTCGTCGGCAATAATCATATCGGGGTTCATAATAATAGAACGCGCCACGCCAATACGCTGACGTTGCCCCCCGGAGAACTCGTGCGGATATCTGGTTGCGTGCTCGCGAACAAGCCCAACCAGCTCAAGCATTTCGTAAACCTTTTGGTTTATAACTTCTTTATCGGTTTCGCCATGAATAACCAATCCTTCAGCGATAATATCGCGAACGGTCATACGAGGATCAAGCGACGCAATAGGATCTTGGAAGATCATTTGTATTTGCGTTACAAGGCGTGAATGTTTTGCAAGCCGCAATTTGCTTTTATACTCTTTATTAACTTGCGCCCAATTGCCATCCTTTTTTGCTTTTTCAAGCAAGCCCTCTTTTCCCTCGTAGGCCGCTTTAAGATCTTTAATTTGCTGTTTTGCGTAGTTTTTATCGCAGTTATTATGGTCGTAATTAGCCGCCTTAATAAGTGAGCGTTGCTCTTTTATAAACTGATCTGCTTCGCTGTTTACAGCTTTAATTTTAGCCTGCATTTCAGTTTTAAGAGCAGTTTTTTGACCTTCAGAGTTAGCCGAAGCTATTTTTTGCTGATATTCGGCATCAATAGTAGCAATCGCTTTAGAAGCCTCTTGCTTTTTAGCCTTTATAGCCTCTTTATAGGTAAGAGTGCCTGCAACTATGCGTTTACCCTTAAAATAAACGTTACCGCCGGTTGCGTCGTAAAGCTTGATAATAGTTCTACCGGTAGTGGTTTTACCGCAACCCGATTCGCCTACGAGACCAAAAACCTCTCCTTTTTTAATGTCGAAGCTTACGTTATTAACCGCTTTTAACTTGCTTGCGCCCATCTTAAAGTACTGGCTGAGGTTTTGTACTCTTAATAAAACTTCTTCTTTATTTACTTGAGGCTCAACGCACGCTTCGGTTTGGGGCTGAGTACAAGCTTCAACCTGTTGGTCGTTACAAACGGTTACTTGTTCGTTTTGTAAATTATCCATTTTTTACCCCTCCCCTTTCTTTCATTTTAGCTATTCTTTCGGTAATGATTTTGGGAATTTCAACCTTGGGAGCATCTGGATGAAGCAGCCAAGTTGCCGCCGAATGCGTTTCAGAAATTTTAAACATAGGAGGCTCTTCTTCAAAGTCGATTTGCATAGCGTATTTGTTTCTTTCTGCAAAAGCATCTCCCTTTGGCGGATAAATCATATTGGGGGGAGTGCCCGGAATTGCATCGAGCTTTTCGTTTGTATCGAGGTCGGGCATTGAAGAAAGAAGCGCCCAAGTATACGGATGAGCGGGAGAATAGAAAATATCTTCAGCCGTTCCGTATTCAACTATTTTACCTGCGTACATAACGGCAATTCTATCTGCCATATTAGCAACAACGCCCAAATCGTGCGTAATAAATATAACCGAAAGCCGACGCTCCACTTTAAGCTTGTTGATAAGCTCAAGAATTTGAGCTTGAATGGTAACGTCGAGCGCGGTAGTAGGCTCGTCGCAAATTAAAATATCAGGGTCGGCCGCAAGCGCGATAGCAATAACGATACGTTGACGCATACCACCTGAAAACTCAAAGGGATATTGTTTAAATCTCTTTCTGGGTTCGGGAATACCAACCTCTTCCATAAGCTTAATGGCTTTATTTTTTGCCATTGCGGGAGTTACTTTATAAACTACGCCCGCTGCCTTTGCCTTTAGATAATCGATCATATCAATGGTAACGGCTTCAAAATCAGTAGCAGAAGAGTTAGAAATAGCGTTTTCGTAGGTTTGCACCATTCTATCGATAATAGCCAGTATACTAACCTGCGTTTTTTCAAGATCGATAATTGCAGGAGGAGCCAGCCTGTATTCAGGTATTTTTCCCTTGCTTATAATCTTATCAAACGAGAGTTTTGCCCTATCGTATTTTCTTTGCTCTTTATCGTTGTTTTTAATACCTAAATAATAAGTATCAACGGTATCTTCAAGAGCTTTAGAGAAGGTGTATGCAACGCTGTCTTTATTAATTGCAAGGCGATCGATAGATTTATCTATAACCTCGCAAATATTCTTAGTTGCAGCCATAACCTCTTTTTTGTTAAGCTCGTGCATTTTTTCAAACGCTACACGCGCCTCTTTTAATGCGGGAATAGCCTTCTTTTTTTGCTCAAGCGAGGTAAAAAACGCGTGCTCTATGCCCTTTTTAGCAAGAGCAATAAAGTCTAACATATAGTTATCGTCAAGATATTTTCTTAAAAATACGTTGAGCTTTTCAACTTCCATTTGAGGCAACGGTTGATTTGCAAAGGTAAGGTAATAGCCCATTGCAAAGAAATTGGGCATAGTATAGCTTACCGCCACCTTTAAAATATCATTAATTTCGGCAAGCATTTTACTAAGCTGTGTAAAATTCTTACTTTGTTTAACCTCTTTAGCCTCGTTTTTAGCCGATTCAACTAGCTGTAGAAGCCTTGCAGCATCTGTATTAACAACATACTGCGAAACCGACTTTTTGGCACTGTTTAAAATACTTTTTATTCTTGCCGACACGTGTTTTGGCTCAACAGCCTTCTTCTCTATCTCAAAAAGCACGTTATCTAGCTCAACTATGGCGTCTTGAGCCGAATTAATAGCCTCGTTATAAGCGCCTTCAAGCTCAAGATGTTTGTATTCGAATTTATCGAAATTAGCAATTTTTTGCGAGTTAATTTTTGCTTGTTCAACGTCACTCGTGGCGTTAACGTGTTCTTCGAGAAGCTTAAGCTTATAATTAAAGTCTCTACGCGAATTTTTTTGGCGTTGCTTACCCTTTAAGAGCATAGCCTCGGTAAGCTGCTTACCAATTCGCATAATGGGGTTAAGGCTTGAAAGAGGATCTTGGAATATCATCGAAATTTTATCACCTCTGATATCGTAAAATTCCTCTTCGCCTATTTTAATAAGGTCTTTGCCGTCGTAAATAATTTCGCCGCCTTCCATAATAGCGTTGCCGGCAGATATACCCAAAATCGCCTTTGATGTTACCGATTTACCAGAGCCCGATTCCCCTACTATTGCTAAGGTTTCGCCCTCGTTTAAATCAAAGTTTATTCCGCGAACGGCCTGAACCTTACCGTTATTCGTTCTAAACGATATTGTAAGATTTTTTACTTGTAATTTCTTTTCCATAATATTTTAGTCCTCCACCCCACGTAGCGACGGGTTAAACGCATCGCGCAAGCCGTTGCCGAATAAGTTAAAGCTTACCATCAGTAAGCCTACGAAAATTGCAGGGAACATTACTAGGTGAGGATATGAAGTCATAACGGTATGCCCGGCAGAAAGCATTGCGCCAACCGAAGATCTCGTGGGTGAATCGAGATTGATAATGCCCAGGTAAGAAAGCGACGTTTCGCTAAATATTACGCCGGGAATAACCAATACCGACCCGGTAATAATCGTACCGAGAGAGTTGGGGAAAATATGCTTAAACATAACGCGTAAATTGCGCGCGCCAAGCGTTCGAGCCGCCAAAACGTATTCTTGATTTTTAAACCGATAGAACTGCATTCTCGTCATACCCGACATGCCTATCCAGCCCGTTAGAATAAAGGAGTACAGCAGCGCAACCACCGCCCCTACCTTACCCGATAGGTGCAAGTTGAACAGTACGGTAATTACCATCGTGGGCAGGCCGGATAAAATTTCTACTATACGCTCGAGCACGATATCTACCGTTCCGCCGTAGTAACCTTCTGCCGCGCCGTAAAACGCGCCTATTACTAGATTGATAGCCGAAACTAAAACAGCAAACATTAGCGAAAAGCGCGCTCCGAGTGCAAGACGGGTAAATACGTCGTACCCGTTTTCGCTAGAGCCAAACAAGAAGTATGGCTCAAAGCCGTATTTATAAATAAAGTAGTTGTGGGCGTTAATTCTTACGGTAAAGCTATATCCCGTTTTTTTACTGCCGCCTACCGAAGCGTATTTATATCTCATTTCGCTTTCGGGATCTTCTATGCCGGGGTCGCCGGGAATTCTTATACTTTCGTAAAAATCTTTAGGGCCTTGGCCTGCTTGATATGTTCTGTAATGCGGAATAAGATTTCCGTTTTGATCTAAAACGGGAGTTCCTTTTGCATCGCACTGATACCATACGTTGATGTTTTTAAACAAAACCTTTGAGTTTTGAATATAGCCTGCGGCCTCGTTTTTATCGTAATAATCTACCCAAGGCATAATAATTTGTATGCCCAGTTCATTCTGCCATTCTTGTAATTCCTCATACTGCTCTTGAGTAAAGGTTTTTGTAAAGGCGTCTATTTTGTGGTAGTTATCAACTCTAACCTTATACATCGTTTTTTGGCCGTTAGAATCTTGCACGGTATACTTATCGAGAACGTCAACTATAACCTCGTTGCCCGTTTCAATACCGATACCCAAATATCTGTAATAAAGCGTTTCGCTTATTTCTTTAACCTCAGTACCGTCCCAAAAGCCCGTACCTTCTAAAAGCGGAAGCTTTGGGGTAAGATACTGGTATCTTCTCAAGTCGATATCGGTTGCGTAAGCCTTTTGATAGTTTGAATCGTAACAATAAGGGCCTACGATTGAAAAAACTATGAGCAAAATTACTATCCAAGCGGCAACTATAGAGCCCTTGTTCTTTTTAAAACGGTTAAACGCGTCTTTAAAATAACCTACGGGCTTGGTTTCAAATTTTTTATCGCGAATTTTTTGATTTTCCTGAACGAAAGCAAACTTTTCGGCAGGAATATGCTTATATTGATTATTTTCTGCCATAATTATCTAGCCCCCAGTCTAATTCTCGGGTCGATAATGCCGTAGCTTATATCGATAATAATGCTCGCTACTAAACCGATTAAGGTATAGAAGCAGGTAAGAAGCATAAAGAAGTTATAATCGGGAATAGGCGCTTTTATCGCACTTACGTAAAGCTTGCCAACCCCGGGTATACTAAACATTTGCTCAATAATTAGCGAACCGCTCATTACCGCAATAAATTCGCCCAAAATACTTGGGAAAATAGGCACCATTGCGTTGCGCATTGCATGGCGAACGGTAGCCTGCCCGCGTGATAAACCCTTCGTTCTTGCAAGCAATAAATAGTCTGACGTTAAAACTTCGGCAAGCTCGGCACGTGAAGAACGCGCATAGCTTGCAATACTTCCTAGCGACATACAAATTATTGCCGGAATAACCGATACGAATCCCACCCAGCTGAACGCACCTTGAGAAGCGTCCATTATAGCGGGGAACCATCCCAGCTTAAAGCATAATAGGTACTGAACTATAAAGCCGTATATAAAGGATGGAATAGAAACAAATATCATAACGCCGGTTGAAATTACGTGGTCTTGCCACTTGTTCTTTTTAATTGCGGCAAGCACGCCAAAAACCAATCCGAGCGGAACACTCAAAACCGTTGAATATATATTAATCGCAACCGTATACGGAAGCTTTGAGGTAAACACTTCCCATACTTCACTACCTACGTATATACTTTCGCCAACGCCAAAATCGCCTTGCAGACCGTATTTTACAAATCTGTAAAACTGTTGAATTATAGGTAGGTTATAGCCCATTTTTTCACGCCGTGCTTCAATTAGCTCTTGCGATTGAGTAAACGAAGCGGTGGGCTTGCTTGGCAGTAATTTAACTAAAACGAAGCAAACTAAAATAACAACGAAAAAGGTAAGCAATACCAAGCCCAATCGTTTTAAAATATATTTAAACAAATACATACAAAGTTCTCCTTCGGGTTTTAAAGCCGCTTAACAAATCAACAAATTTTATCAATAAAAAGTGCTTTTAATCTTATACCGTAATGGCTAACTGTTTATCGGCTAAAAAATTTAAAAACCCCAATATACCAAACATACGTAGTGGGCATAAAAATCCCACTACGCAGTTTGAATGTAAATATTCAGTTAAAAACAGGTAAAGTTTTTAAACTAATAAGCTTAAAATCTTATTTGTAGTTGAGAGTGCCGCCTTGAGCTGCAACGAATTCTGCCCATTGAGCGTCGGTGTAATTGTAAGTCATATACTTAACGCCACCGCGGCCAACGCCGAATACGTACTCTTCAGTTCCGTATTTAATCTTCATGCCCTTAAGAGCTGCTGAAGAATCGAGGTTGATGGGGATCATGTTGTATTGCTGTAATACAGCTCCTTCAACTGCAGCGAGTATTGCTAATCTGATAGATGCGTCGCAGGTAGTACCGCCGTTAATCATAACGTAGTCGCCGGTAGCCTTGCCGTCTTTATCTATAACTTCAACCTTGGTTTCGATACCGCCGAGAATGTTCGTACCCCAATCGTAAACGCTTGCGCGTAAGGTATAGGTAACGCCGTCTTTATCGGTTAAGGTAACGTCGAGCTGTGTAGCCTTCGTATCCCAACCCGGATCGTATTGATATTCGGGATCGGTGTAAGCGCCCATTAGTCCGTAAGGATCGAGAGCAGAACCAGTCCAACCAACGCCGAATAATACGTCTACAGAGTTATTGTGTAAGAAGGTTGCGAAGTTAGAAGAACCTAAAGGCTGTGATTGAGTAAATACTAATTTACCTTCAAGCTTAGTGCCCTTAACAGCGTCGGTCCAAACTTGTTTTAATAATTCGTAACCGTTATTGTAGTAAGATACGCCGCCTTCACCGGGTTGACCTATAACGATTTGAATTTCAAATTTACCGCTTTCAGCAGCGTCTGCAGAAATTAAGCCTTGTTCTACTGCTTTATCGTAAGCTTGATCAAATAAGGTTTTTGCACCTGCTAAATCGTAACCGGTAATAGATGCGATAGCTTCGTCTTTAGTTTCGTAAATGCCGTCGCCGCCAACTTCTTCGTCAAGGCCCCAGAATTTTAAGATAACGTCTTTAGCTTCTTCGGTAGTACGATATGCAATACCTTTGTTGGGGTCAGAAATAATCATGTTGCCGTATAAAGCCTTTGCAGTTCCGCCTAAAGGATCGAGTGCAAGTGCGTATGCAGCACGGTCGATTGAGAATGAAAGTGCTTGACGGAATTCTTTAATAGTTAAAATAGTTTTGTTAACTTCGTTGCCTTCTACGGTAGGTTTAGCTGCCTCTTGAGCTGCTTTTAATCCTGCAAAGCTGGGGTTTAAAGCAACAAACCAAGTTGAATCGCCTTCGGTAAAGTAAGTGTGTTTGCTACCTTGATAGTCTTCCATATCAGCAGCTTGTAATCCGTAAGCATCAAGTTTGCCCTGTAAGAACATATTGAGGCGAGTTTGTTCGTCTGTTACTTGAGAAATTTCAATGTTAGTGGTGTGGTAGTAGTTAGCATTTTCTTCTAAAGCGTAACCGTACCAATAGGGGTTTTTAACGAAGGTTGCCTTGTTATCAGCAATGTAAGAATCTAGTTTATAAGGACCAAAGCCAACGTATTTATCGGCAGCAGTACCGTATGAGTTGGTGTAAATGCCTTGATCGTTAGAAATAAGTTGTTTATAGGTTTCGGGGTGAACTAATAAGAAATCGGTTGCAAAAGAGTAAAGTAGATAGAAGCCGCTAAGCTCTGCTTCGTTAACTACGATAATTGCGTTTTCTTCTTCGTCTGCAAAGAAACCAACTTCGCTAAAGTCCATAGCGCCAAATGATTCTAAAGTACAGAAGAAGTTCATTTCTTCATCGGGTTCGGTCTTCCAAATACCGATAATAGCTTCCCAAGTAGCCATCATAGCTTCGTCAGCTTTAATTTCATTCCAAGATTTACCTTGAAGCGCTTCGATTTGCTCTACAGAAGCTTCACAACCGAATAAGGGAAGCATTCCTGCATAGCCATATCTTTCAACGTAGCTAGCATAATTTTCTTTGCACCAGTTTGAGAAGTAAGAGTTTCCGCTTGCAAGATCAAAATAAATTTTGTCGCCATCTGCAGTAGCTTCTTCCCAACTTGCGTAGGTATCTTCACAGTCAGAGTAAACGTTTTGGCCTTGTAATGCGTATTTTCTTGAATTTGCAATAATTAAGTTGCCTTTAAAGTAAGTGTCTGCACGGTAGTTAGCTGCTTCAGGGTTTAAAAGAAGCTTGTAAGATTCAACAAAAGTTGCAGCGGTAATAGGATCGCCGTTGTCAAACTTAAGATCGTTTCTTAAAACAACTTTGTATACTCTGTTTGCATCGCCATCTTCAATATTCCATTTACCAACGTAATCACTGGTAACGTCTTCAGGCCAGCTTTGTGCCATTGAGGGAACAATTCTGTAACCGTCCATTTCTTGATTGTAATCAAAAGTAAATAACGAATCGGTGGTGTAACTGGTAACCGTCGTAGCATCGTTAGACTGATAGGTGTGGCTGTTCCAGTTCGTAGGCAAGCTTAAGGTTGCCGTGCGATAGGTGTATTTAGCGTTAGGATCAGCAGCCTTACCAACGTTTAAAGGAGTAGTATCGTAGGTAACGTTAGCATCCCCTTCAACCTTCCAACCAAAATTGAGCTGTTCGTTTGTTTCGGGATCAGCGTCTACGTAGCCTTCGTCACCGGGTTGTTCTTCGTTGCCACCTTCGCTTCCGCCGGGTTGGGTAGAAGTTGAGTTTTTATCATCGTTTCCAGGTTTTTTGTCAACGTTTACACAACCTGCGAAACAAGAGATAGCAAGAACGAGAACCATTAATAAAGTAATAAGTTTCTTCATGTTTGCCTCCATAAAAATAAAATTTTTATCTGTTTAAGTGCCGAATTTTATCGCCTACGGCATGGCGTATTTTCATATTTTATACAAAAAACCAATAAATTTATTCATTATTTTAGATTTTATGCGGTTTTTTATATGATTTGCGAATATTTATTCATTTATACAGTATTTTGATAAACCAAAATTTATGCAATGAGTATACCAAAATACTATATTAATGTCAAATATTTTCGTGCAGTTTTGTATTTTTTTGCCATTTTTTGCCATAATAATTTCTTATATCTGCCATAAGTTATGCTTATATCACAAAAAAATGAGTATATTTTGCATATTATTTCAGTTTTTTGTTCGTATTTCGCAAACAAATATTGGTTTTGTTCGCAAACTACGGATTTTTTGCAGGCGACTAATAATAGCATTTAACTTTATTATGTGGTTTTTTTAAAAAAATAAGCACTATTTTAAATTGCAGCAATAACGCAAACTAATTTAGTATACGCGCGAGATTATCCGTGCGCACACACGCGCGTAGCGCGCCGCGCACCCTTTTATTGTAAACG
The DNA here is from genome assembly GCA_017456665.1 of Clostridia bacterium. Taxonomy (GTDB): domain Bacteria; phylum Bacillota; class Clostridia; order Christensenellales; family Borkfalkiaceae; genus HGM11416. Next base: position 13,955 of record JAFTIY010000049.1, read on the forward strand.
AAAAGCGCACCGCTAAAAAAGCAGTGCGCGCGTTTACAGTTATTTATTTGGTTTTAATTAATCAAACATTGAATAAAAATTGCCAATCTATTAAGGGCAAGTTTTAATCATTGCGCATAAAAATTAAGCAACGTTACGCTAAATAATTGACCTTTTAAGATTAATATAGTGATTTTAAAAATTCAATTTCTTCACCGTCTACTCTGCCGTCTACGGCTAAAATTGCTATACACATAGAAAGATATGCCTCACTTACGTTACCGGGGAAGGTAGCAACTAAACTTCTAACTATATTGCGAGCCTCTTCATTTAAAAAGCTGCCTGCAGTCTCAAGAGCCTCGTTATAGCTGTAGCCCCCTATAAACTGCATAATAAACTCCCATTCTTTTTGCGAAAGGCTTCCGTTGGTTGCTATACAGGTAAAAATAGTGCCAACTAAAAGGCTGTTGGGATTGGTATTTTTGTGGTTAGCCTTAATATAGTCATAAACCACGTTAAAGTTTTTACCTGCAAAATGCTGCAATTCAAAAAATGATAAACTTAAGCAATGATTAACTACTGAATTTACGTTCATAAACACCTCTGATGAATATATTTTTTACCCGTTTTACGGGCTTGTTTTTTTGCTAATAATTCAAAAAGTCGGCCTATAGCACGATTATCGGCTATTATTGGTTTAGGCTAAAGCTTAAAAATACAGGGTTGTGATCAGAATATTTAAACTGCCCGTCAACAACTCCACTCCTTTTAACGGTAACGTTAGAAGAAACCAAAAATCCGTCAACGGTTACTAAAAAGCTATCTTCAGCATAGGGTTTATCGGCATTTCTGCAAGAAGCAACCTCTTTATCTGCTCCGCGGGGAGCTATTAACTTAATTCCACTATCCTCTAAAATTTGAGTATTAATAGGTTTTGCCCAATTTGCGTTTTCTAAATTAGTGTTACCAAACACCTCGTTAGAATTACCTAGTAAATCTTTATTAAAATCACCCGCACAAATTACGTAATTTCCGAGCGAAAGCTCATACTTACATTCTTCGATTAACTCTTCAAGCTGCTGATTGCCTATCTTTTCATCGCTGGTATACGCTGAAAAATGCAAATTGATAACAACTAATTCCTTACCGTTAGAAACGGAAAATCTGTTTAAAGAATAACATCTGTCGCAATCAACGTACTTATAAAGCCCTTCTTCTATCGAAACCTCAACCCGCTTTGCCGACTTAATGCTAAATTCAGAAAGTGTAAGCATACCGCTGGTGTTTGCGCCGTGCATATCGTTTAAGGGTATAGCTATATATGGGCAGTCGTATGTGATTGCAAAGGTAGATGCGGGGTCAGGAATGCTTTTTTCTAAAATTTCGCGCTGATTAACGTTATAGCTTCGCGTGCCTTTAATGTCAACCTCTTGATAACATATAAAGCTAAATTTTCCGCCAGCAGCCTGTTTTGCGTTTCCGCTTACGGTATTTAAAATACCTTGCATATTGTCTTTAACTGCCTGCTCGCTATAAGCGCGGCCGTATTTTCCTCCATCCATAAAAAAGGAATAATCGTCACTATACGCACCAAAGCCCACGTTCCACGAAAGCAAATTGTATTCGACAGCAGTAATTACCGTGGATGCATTCTTGCCACCTTGCTTTACTGCAAGAGATTGATCCCCTACCCTACTAAACGAAAAAACAAAATAAGATGCGTATCCGCATACTATCACAACTACAGCAAGTAAAGCGACGCACAGCGCCTTGAGCGCTACCTTTAACCTTTTTGTTGCCGTTGAGTTCATACATACCCTCCAAAAAAATTAGTTTTTTTATTTTTTTACTACGTCTTGATTATATAATATTGGACATCGGTTTGCAAGTTTTTTATGTTACTCATAAAAATTACCTATTTGCAATCCTAACAAAGCACAATAAATTAGCATTGATAATAGTTTTGCTCGGCCGTTTTTTATCCGTATCCAACTACTTTTTTCAAAAACACCCATAGCCCCTTACCTTAATTGAAGTTATAGTTTATTATAACACACGAACAACGAATATGCAAGCGATACTCAAAAAAACAGTTATTTTTACGCAACAAAAAAAGCCGCATTGTAGCGACTCGTTTTGCCTTTTATTCTTTTAAACGTTAATAAAAGCGCATCTTGCCAAAGCAAGAAATTAGTTGTTAGCAAGCCATTCTTGTGCTTTTTCTGCAGACTTTCTGATAATAGCTTCTTTAGCGTGAATTGAATTTTCGCCGCCGTTTACGTATAAGAAGTATTTTCCTTCAGGAGTCTGAAAAAGGCATTCTTCGTAGCCTGCAGGATCGCCGTAACTGCCAAAGGTGTGTTTAGCAATGAAGGTTGCAGTTTCGGTATTGTACTCGATTTTGCAGATAACTTTTTTCATACATATATCTCCTATATAATTTATTGCCTAAATGTTAACCCACTAAACGTCTTTTCACGTTGCGGGCTTACTAAAATCTTAAAAAAGTGGGGCTATAACGCGATTAACGCCACTTTTATTCCCATTCAATAGTTCCTGTAGGCTTTGGCGTAATATCGTATAAAACGCGATTTACCCCCTTAACCTCGGTTACGATGCGTTGGGTTATTTTATGTAAAACGTTATAAGGAATTTCTTCAATAGTGGCGGTCATAGCGTCTACCGTATTAACCGCACGAATAATTACGGGGTATGCATCACTGCGCTTGCCGTTTACCACGCCAACCGATTTTAAATCGGGAATTGCAGTAAAATACTGCCAAACCTTTCCGGCTAAACCGCATTTTTCAAATTCTTCGCGCAAAATTGCATCTGATTCGCGAACTGCTTCAAGCCTATCGCGAGTGATTGCACCAAGACAGCGGACCCCAAGCCCCGGGCCGGGGAAAGGTTGACGGAATACCATATTATCGGGCAAACCTAATGCTTTACCAACCACTCTAACCTCGTCTTTATACAAAAGGCGAACGGGTTCAACCAATTCGAACTGCATATCCTCGGGTAAACCGCCTACGTTATGGTGCGCCTTTACACCCTTACTCTCTAAAATATCGGGATAAATAGTGCCTTGAGCTAAAAACTCAATACCTTCGAGTTTTCTAGCCTCTTCATCAAACACTTTAATAAACTCTGCGCCTATAATTTTACGTTTTTGCTCGGGATCTGATACGTTTGCAAGCTTTGATAAAAAGCGCTCGCTTGCATCAACGTAAATAAGGTTAGCTTCCATTTCATCCCTAAAAACCTTAATTACCTGCTCAGGTTCGCCCTTGCGCAGTAAGCCGTGGTTAACGTGAACGCATACGAGCTGTTTGCCTATCGCCTTTATCAAAAGCGCGGCAACAACAGATGAATCCACCCCACCCGAAAGAGCTAAAAGAACCTTTTTGCTTCCAACCTGCTCACGAATTGCTTTAACTTGTTCTTCAATAAAAGCGTTAGCTAGCGATTGGTCGTTAATGCGTTGCATTGATTGTGGGCGTAAATTGTTTTGCATTATAATATCTCCTTTAATTAAAAAGAATAGCAACTAAAAACTAAATCTGCTTGCCCTTATCATTTCATATTGAGCCATTGCGGCAATTTAAATATATTTTTTACACAAAAGTGGGGCTATAAGTTAATTAACGCCACTTTTATAAACGTTTAGCCGTTTAGTAATTTATTTAAATTTGCAACGTCGGTAGTAAGCCTTACCATTCCCTCTGCCGTAACGGAAGAAGAGGTTAACATGTCGTTTAATAAATCTCGTATTTGCTCTAACAGCTGATTGTTTTCTGATTGAATAGCGTAATAAATAAGCGCTTGAACGGGATTAGATCGGCCATACTTTACAGAAAGCTCTGCTGCTACTGTAAGCGCATCTTGCTCGTTGCCCGTTTTTGCCAATATGGTGCAATATTCGCCACCTATAAAGTATATATAATCTTGATCGAGTTCAATATCGTTGGCGTTATACTTATCAATAAGCATTTTGCCGTACTCAAGCGTTTTTTGTTCTTTTTGAGCAGCAATGCTTCTGTTAACTACGGTTACCAATTTTTCGTTAGTGCCGTTGCGGTTATAATCGCTTTCGTTAAGCCAAAGCGCTACCTTTTCGCACCCTGCGTTAAAATATACGTCGGCAAGCTTTGCAGGCGCAAAGAGGGCAAAACCCGCATTTACACATACGAACAAACCTATTATTACCGCTAAAGTTATAAGCGCACTTTTAATAATCGTTTTTTCCACGAGCTCCCCCTTGGTTAAAATTAACTCATTCAACTGATTTATTATATCATAATAAATTATTAGTTGCAATCAATTACGCGCAAATTGCAGTAATTTTTTACCCTAATTATTTAATTTAGAACATTTTTTTGTGTTTTTTGCCGTAAAAACGGGCATACATCGAGGCTTGCTATCATAAATATAAGCGGAGTAGTTAATATGAAAAAAGTTTTAACCTTTGCTTTTTGTTTAATTTTATCTATTAGCACGGCGATTTTTGCCGTTGCGTGTAATTCTTCACCCGATCTTTATTCTTGCATCAGCGAGCTTCGTAAAGATACCTTTGTTGGCGAATGCGAGCATTTTAATTTAACCATTTACTGCGGAGCAAAAGAAAATCCATCCGCCTTCGACGGAGTTAAAAATCCCACTTCGTTATTCGTAACGTTAAAGGTTACTCAAAGCCAAGCCACTCACGAAAACTTAACGGCTACCTTTACGGTGGGCGAAAAGCAATATTCGGCACAGCTTAAAAATGATAACGTTAAAAATTGCCTAACAGCCGAACTAACGGTAAGCGCCCTGCCCGAAAAAGCGCTTGAAGTAACCATTTATAACGACCAAACGAGCGCCGTTATAAACGCCACGAGCATACTCCGTTCAGATACCGTTACCTACACGCAAGCTGTTAATTCCGCCGGCGAAAAAGCAAAAGATTTTATTAAACAAAATACGGTTAAAGGAATTTTAAAAGCAGAAATTATCGTTAGACTTTTAAACCAAGACTCCAACAACTATTACTACGTTGGATTTGTAACGGCCGAAGGCTTAAAGCAAGCCTATTTAATCGATGCAAAAACAGGGAACGTTATTGCTCAAAAAATAAACTAAAAGCATAAAAGCGGGGCTATAGCGCGATTAACGCATATTTTAGCCTCGTTTTACACTTTAGTTTTAATCAAACCACAAAACTAAATTTTTTTTAAAAAAACTAAAAAAAACGTCAATCACCACTTGCGCTTTAAAAAATCTGTGGTATAATAGAGTTAAGGTTAGCTAATCTTAACAACCGGCAACGGTAAACTTAAGGGGTATTTTTAGTAAAATATCCCTTTTTCATACCCGAGCCAAAAAAACAGGCGTAAAACACGCCAAACGCTTAAACACAACTTAACAACCGTTTGTAAAGGGCAAGACTTTTTTATGAGTCTGCGCCCTTTTATGATACCTCTTTTGCCATTTTTAAATAATTTGGTTAATTAAGCAGTAATAAAAAAGCGCGCAATAACAACTGCTTTTAAACGTGAGTAAAAAAATTTTAAGTGGCAAATCAACCAAAAAACAAGGCGGTTGCTTTCACCTTTGTTTGTTTAAGCAAAAAAAATATGATACTGGAGAATTTAAATGAACGAAACAAAAACCATCAGAGTTTATTCTGATATTCCAAACGTTGAGAGCTTTCTCAACAACCTCAAGCAAAACAAGCCCGAATACGAAAACGTGCAGTTTGAAATAATTGGTTTAGACCAACGCGAAAACGTACTGTTTAATCTAAACTACGACGTAGTTGATCTAATTATTGTAGATCACGCAACGGCAAAAAAACTGTACCAAAACTGTGGCGAAGACATAGCACTCATAACCGATTTCGACACTTCGCCCTACCAAGGCAGTTATTTAGACGACCACCTAACCGAAGAAAGCAGTTTATACGCCCTACCCTTTACCAAAAACGTAGCGGTGTTATACGTTAACGATGACCTGATATCACTTGAAGAAGGCGCAGAAACATCTTGGTCACAGTTTGAAGAGGGGCAAGATTTACACTTAAACGGCGATAACCAAAGCAACACCTACGCCTTTTTTAAACCAACAAACGGCGAGGCGAGAATTTTAGCCTACTCTACGGGCAATAATCTTTTTAACGAAGAAAGCGGTCAAATTTTAACCGAAGGTGCAAATAAAGCGCTAACGCATATTAAAAATTTAAACCAAGCTGGGCTAATTTGCCCGCACCCGCAGGATGATTTAGATCAAAAATCTTCAATAATTTCTCAAAACGGCGTAGCCTTCATTATAGGCAGCACCGAGCATTTAAATTGGTTAAGCCAATTTGAGCAAGCGCAATTTAGTGCTCATCCGTTACCCAAAAACGACGATTTTATTTACGACGTAGACCTAGGCGGTTTCGACATTGTTATCCCTGCATTTTTAAGCGAAGATGATAGAGCGTTTGTAAACCAATTAGCTCTTGACATGGCAACCGGCGAGCAAGCCGTAATCGCCATTGGCGACGATTTAAAGCTGATACCCGCCCTCGCGCAAGAGAGCGAGCTCGACTCCCTTTCAGGCATAACTAATTTTAATCAAAACGTAATAAAGTTTATGCACGGTTTAGTGTATGGCGAAAACACCTTCCACCCGCAAACAAGCACCAAAGAATACGAGATTATTCAAGCGTTTAACGATGCCTCTTCAACTATTTTTGAATACAACTACAGCGGAGCAGAAGCAGCCGACGTGCTTTATGATAGCGTTGAAAGAATAATTAATCCGCCCGTTGCAACCGAAAACACAGCGGTTAATATAGTAAACGCCACCAACGAGGTAATTTACAACTCTACGGCAACTGCAAACGCTCAAACGGGCGAAGAAATAGTAATTGACCTTACCGTAAACCCCAACGGCTACTCTAACATATCCGAGGCCCAATTGCAGCTCTATTGCGAAAACACCGCTTGTGAAGATTGCTCGCTGCCCGTATACACCCGCACCGTAAACGAGCAAAACGAGCAGCAAGACAGGCTGATTGGTTACACCAAGCAATCGCAAGACGGCAACTTTACGTTAATCGACCTATCGGGCGTGATTAAAGAGATAAACGAGCAAACGACCTTTAAAATGGTTATTAAAGGAAAGGATAATCAAACCTTGCAAGTAGCCACGCAA
>JAFTIY010000050.1 GCA_017456665.1 Clostridia bacterium
AATAGGGCATACGGGTAGCGGAAAAAGCACTTTTATTCAACATCTTAACGCGCTAATTCCCTTACAGGAAGGGAAACTTTTAATAGGCGAATACGATCTTTCTACAAAGAATAAAGATTATAAAAAGAACTTAAAGAGTTTAAGAAGTAAGGTAGGAATGGTTTTTCAGTACCCCGAATACCAACTTTTTGCAGAAACGGTGTTTGAAGACGTGGCTTTTGGCGTTAGAAATTTTTTCCCTGAACTTAGCGCGGAAGAAACAGCCGTTAAAGTTAAAACTGCAATAGAACTCGTTGGGCTAAACTATTTCGAAATTAAAGATAAATCACCTTTCGATTTATCCGGCGGGCAAAAGCGCAGGGTTGCAATCGCTGGAGTTTTGGTTACTAACCCCGAAATTTTGGTTTTAGATGAACCCGTTGCGGGCTTAGATCCGCAAGGTAAAAGGGAACTTATGCAACTGCTTCATTCATTAATGGACGGTAAAAGAACGGTTATTATCGTTTCGCACGATATGGATGAAGTATGTGAAAATTGTTCGCGTATTGCCGTTATGAGCGGTGGAACTATAATAAAAACAGGCACGCCGGAAGAAGTGTTTTGCGATACCGAATTACAAGAAAATCTTTCTAAGCCGCTTCTTTCTAAATTAAAAATGGCGCTTTTAAAAAATGGGGTTAACGTAGATTTAAAATCTTTCGATATGGATGATTTCGTTAATTCCGTGGCGCAAGAGTATAAAAAAATTAAACTAAACTAAAAAAAATAAAAGGATAAAGTAGGGCTATAAGGCGATTATCGCCTATAACTTAAATAAAAGGCATGCTAAAAAACAACATATCGTTCGGGCAGTATTACCAAACGGAATCTTTTGTGCATAAAATGGATTCACGAATTAAAATACTGCTTTTAATTGCATACTTCGTGGCGGTGTTCACCGTTAAAAATTTCTGGGGCTTTTTGGCTTGCGGAATTTTTTTGGTGCTTGCAGTAGCCTTTTCGCGCGTGCCGATTTTAAAAGTATTAAAAAGCATAAAGGGTATTTTGTTTTTAATACTCTTTACGGTAGTGTTAAATTTATTTTTCTACGGCGGTGAATACAACGTTGTTTACTGGCAAGTAGGCGACTTTATCACCCTTACGGACGCATCAGTTAATTTTGCCCTTTTTATGGCGTTGCGCCTTTCAATTTTAGTTATGGGCAGTTCGATTTTAACCTTAACCACAACCCCTGTGGAACTAACGGACGGGCTTGAAAGTTTGCTTTTCCCGCTTAAACTTATAAAATTCCCCGTGCACGAACTCGCGCTGATTATGAGTATTGCGCTTCGCTTTATTCCTACCTTAGCAGAAGAAACAGATAGAATTATGTGCGCGCAAAAGGCGCGTGGCGCAGATTTTGAAAGTGGTAATTTATTAAAACGCGCAAAAGCAATGATTCCTATTTTAATACCCTTACTCGTTAGTTCGTTTAGGCGGGCGGAAGAATTAGGCGACGCTATGGATGCAAGATGTTACAGCGGGTCTAAAGGCAGAACGCGTTACAAAAAAATGAAACTATCTTACCGCGATTTAATTGCAACCTTGATTTTTGGCATTCTTATAGGCGCGGTTATATATCTTAACGGAGCGTTTTCCAAAATATTATGAGAGTGATTTTAGGAATACAATATAACGGTAAAGATTTTTGCGGTTGGCAAATCCAGCCCAACGGAAGAACCGTGCAACAAACTTTGGAAGACGCGCTTAAAAAACTCACGGGTGAAAATATCTCTGTGCAGGGAAGCGGTAGAACGGATAGCGGAGTGCACGCCCTTTGCCAAGTTGCGCATTTTGATACCAAAAGCACCATTCCACCCCAAAAGTTTGCTTGCGCTTTAAACGGTCTTTTGCCAAGCGACGTGCAAGTTTTATTCAGTATGCAGGCAAAAGATGATTTTCATTCGCGCTTTTCGGCGAAGAAAAAAACTTACGTATACACCTTTTACCAAAGCGAAGTAAATTTACCTTTAACGGATGATTACGCGCAAAGAATAGTAGGTAAAGTGGACGTAGATAAAATGCAAGCGGGCGCAAAATATATCGAAGGCACGCACGATTTTAAATGTTTTTTGGCTTCTAACAGTTCGGTAAAAGATACGGTTAGAACTGTGTATTACTGCAAAGTTAAAAAGAAAAACAACTTAATTACTATAGAAGTTCGCGGTAACGGCTTTCTATATAATATGGTAAGACCTATCGCCGGAACTTTGCTTTACGTTGGCGAAGGTAGATTTGCACCCGAAAAGGTGAAAGATATTATAGAAGGCAAATCGCGCTTAGATGCGGGTAAAACTATGCCCGCAAAAGGGCTTATGCTCAAAAAAGTTTATTATAAAGGGGTAAAATTCCCTAAAATTTATTAAAAAGTGCAAAAAACCGCCTAAAAACGCTTGACTATAAATTAAAATTTTTGTAGAATATTTAGGCACGATTATCAGGAGAAATTAATGAAAAGGAATT
>JAFTIY010000051.1 GCA_017456665.1 Clostridia bacterium
GCAGCTTTTTTTGCCAAATACGCATTCGTTTACAAAGTGCTCGCAGTTGTTGTGAATGATGTTGTATCCCTTTTCGCCCATTCTGCTTAATGCAATTTCAACCGTTTTTTCGGGGCTGTTACGCGCGTGCCGTTCGGCAAAATTAAGCACGGCAACCTCCATAAAATTGCCTTGCAAAAAGTCGTAAACGTCGGAAGAAACAACCTCTACCTCGCTATCTCTAATTTGAGGGCGAGCGGTTGGCGCTAATCCGAATTGGATTATTTGTTTTTCGCTTACGAATATTCCGTAGTGGTAAAAATTGCCGAAAGAAACTCTAACTATATCGCCGAATGAGGGCTCGATTAATTTAAATTTCATTAAGCGTTTACCTTATTGTAGATATAGTCGATAACGTCTTTAACCGTTTGAAAATCGCCAAAACCAACGTCGTCAAACTCAATAGAAAAGAACTCTTCAATGGCGATTACAATGTATAAAATACCAACCGAATTAAGCCCTAAATCTGTGATTAAGTTGCTGTTCTCGGTGTATTCTTCAATATTTGCCTTATCGCCTAAAGCGAGCTGAATAACCTCTTTAAGCTTTTCAATAATTTCATTTCTTGTTAGTGCCATTTTGATTCCTCACGATTTTCATACTGGGGGAGCGAATAAAATCTGTTGTTCTAATAATGATTTTATTAATTTTCATAAACGAAGGGAGATTTTTGTTTACTCTTTGAACTTCTTCTTTAATATATTCATCTGCGTTTTCAATTCCCTTAGCTTTTAAAACGGCTAGGCGAGGCAAAACTTCGATTGTTAAAACTGAAGCTCCGTTTTCGATGCTATCGTAAACCAAGCAGTCTTGAATGCAGTCTATTTCGTAAAAATAGTTTTCAATTTCGGCAGGAGAAATATTTTCGCCCGATGGCAAAACTATTATCTCTTTTTTTCTGCCGGTAATATAGAGGAATCCTTCCTCATCTATTTTAACAAGGTCGCCGGTTTTAAACCATCCGTCTTGATAAGCGATAGCGTTTTCCTCTGGCTCTCCAACGTAGCAGTCCATCATGTTAATTCCTTTAAGCCAAAGCTCGCCGTCAACAACGGTATATTCCATTCCGGGATAAATTAATCCTACAGAGCTGGGCTTGTTAACTGCCTCGGGATTGCCGCTTACAAGGTTAGAGCTTTCGGTAAGGCCGTAGCCGGGGAAGAGCAAAATTCCAAAGTTAAGATATTCTTTTACGAGATAGGGGGCAACCATAGCCGCTCCGCAAATTACGTATTTAACGTCATTTCCGAGCATGTTTTTGCCAAATTGTTTAGAAAGGTTTAGCGCAAGCTCTGCAAGAGCAGGAACTAAAACCAAAATAGTGGGTTTAAAGATGGCAATTTCTTTAAACATATCTTTGGGATTGCGGCAAATATGTAAGGCGCTTCCCGTATAAAAGGCGGTTAAAAGGTTGCGAATAAGCCCAAACACGTGCGTTAAAGGCAAAACGAGCAAATATCTTTGCTCAAAAACCTCTTTATATCCGTAGCATCCGTTTTTTACACCACGCATAACCGCTTGATTGCTTAAAAGAGCTCCTTTGCTTCTTCCCGTTGTTCCGCCCGTAAAAATAACGGTACAGGGTGCACCGCCTTCAACTTCAGCGGCTGGGGTAGAGTTATCTGCCCTTTGCTCAGCGTTAATAATGTTAAAATCGGGGCGTTGCTTGCTTAAAAATTCAACACTTGAATTAAGAGCAGGGCTAACGATTAGCGATTTAAGAGAAAATTTTAGCGAGCAGCCGTAAACGGTGTGCTGGTCGAGATGAGCGGGCAACAAAACTGCAACCGCGCCAAGAGTGGTTACCGCTAAAAATGCCTTTACAAACTCTATAGAGTTAGGTGCAAGTATGCCCACGTTATCACCCTTTTTAACTCCGCTTTGAACTAAAACCGTTCTAAAAAGGGCAACTTCAAGGTCGAGTTGTGCATACGTAAGCTGACGCTCACAAGAAAGAGCCAAATTGTTAGGGTACTGCTCAACGCTTTTTTGCCACATTTTGGCAACGCTTGCATAATCTACTATTTTTTCAAGCGTTTTAGCGTCGGTATATTTATCAAAAACGTTGGGATTGGTAAATGCCATATTAGATTTCTCCTTTATTTTTGTAATTTGCGTTATAAAAATTCATAAGTTCAACTTCGCTCTCGTGAAGTAGCTCGCTCGCCCTATTAAGCTGATCAACCGAAGGTATTTTTCCGCAAACGTCTTTTACGTTAAAGGGCTTCCCTACAACTACGATTTGGCGATTATACCACTTTTTGCGCTTTACTATGTAAATGGGCAAAATAGGCTTGTCGTTTTTTAAAGCCATTAAAATAACTCCCGATTTAAAGGCTTTAACGTCAGTTTGTCTGTCGGGATTTATTTGCCCTTCGGGAAAGATTGCAACCGCTTTTTCTTTTGCAAGGTAGTAATTTACCTGATGCAAAGATCGCATTGTAAAGTTTTTTCTGTCTACGGGAATGCAGTGCATTCTATCAAAAAACCATTTGCGCAAGGGGGAAGAATAAAGCTCCGTCATTGCCAAGGAATGAAGCCTTCTTTTGTAGAACACACAATTCAAAATTATGGGATCTGCAAATCCTATGTGGTTTGAAGAAACCAGCATTCCGCCCTTAACGTTAGCCGCCTTTTTTCCGTATGCGTAAATGATTTTCGGTCTAAAAAAGAGCAGTGTGGGAATAGCTCCCGTAACCTTCACAAAGTCGAATAAAAAATAGTTAGTTACGGGCACGGGCTTATTTTTTTTGCTTTTAGCGGGCGTATTTTTAACGCCTTTTTCTTCTACGTTTTCACTTTTTTTCAATTTCATTTTGCAGTTGAATAATGGTTTGCCTTAATTTTTCGGTAATTGCCGTAATATTTTCTGCTTGCGAAAGCTCGTCGTTATAAAGCTCGCGGGCATAAAACGGTTGGCCTATAATTAAGCGATTTTTTTCCTTTTTAAAGTATTTTCCGCTAGTATAAACGGGAATAATGGGAGCTCCGCTTTCAAGCGCCAAATAAACGGTGCTTGGGCTAAATGCCCTTACGTTATTGTTTTCTTTGTTTACCTTTGCTTCGGGGTAGATGTTAACCACGCCCCCGCGCGAGAGTATTTTGTTGCATTTTGATATAAACTCAAAATCGTGAATATCGCGGTTAACTTTAATTGCTCCAAGTATATGTAAGAAAAATGCCATAAGCGGACTGTTATCATACATAACCTCGGCAACCACGCAACGCAACGTTCTGGTCGGGAAGGCAAACATCATCGCGGCGTAATCCCAAATTTCTATGTGATTGCTAACGATAATCGCTTTACCTTTCACGTGGCGGCCTTGCACCTTTTTATTTTTAAAAAATATTTTACTTCCGCAACAAATCAGATAGGGGATATAACCGGTAATCTTTATAAACCAATGGATAAACGTAAATAAGAATGACATTATGCTTCTATTGCTCCCGTTAGGTTTGCCACTTTGCAATCCTCTTGCACGCTATACGCCTTGTTTACGCTCGACTGTAAAAGTGAAAGGCAAACTACGTTTATAGGAAGAATGGGGAATAATATTCCTAAAATGATAAACAGTGCGGTGCTACCCGTTGCCTTTTTGCCGTTAGGTAAAAGAATTTGGTTTAATTGCTCGTGCATTTTAACGGTAAAATAAATATTTGCAAAGGGTATAAAACTGCAAATTAACCATTTAACAAGGTTATTGCATTTGCATTTAGTAAGTTCTTTTATTGATTTAAGTAAATATCCCAGCCAAATAAAGCCGAAAATAAAGCCCGAAAGAATTGATAATCCAACTTGAACGAAAATTATTTCGCCCTTTTCGTCGTCAGCGGTATAAAGCTCTGATTGTTCAATATTGCTAATATCTAAATCGGGATTATGCTTTTTAAGCTCTTTTGCAACGAGATAGGGGGTATAGTCCTTCGGCATGCGCTGTGCTAAAATCGCGCCTAAAATGCACACCGCGCAAACGATAAAGGGAACGAGTAGCGTTCCGAAGTTAAACACCTGATCTGAAGATATAACTGCGTTTGCCTTTTGGCTGAAAATTTGAGCGGCACTTGCAAAGCTCTCTGCCCAAACTATACCGCTTGCATCTTTGCTGATAAATAGCATTTTAATGTTTTCGTATACGAGCGAGCCCGAAATTGCGCCCACTATGCTCGTTACTACTGCGTTAGCGGCAAAGTACATTGCCGAGTGGTTCTTCTTGATAATTTTTTCTTCAACTGCAGATATTTGGGCCGAAATCATATACGGCATCATAAAGAAAGCGCCTATTGCCCAGCTGCCAACCACGCCTCCTACGCTAGCTATGAGGTATTGCAAGGGCTTGTTGTTCGTTCCCATAACGAAGGTTGAAGCAAAAAAGAATGATAAAATCGCAACGCCAAAGGCAACCAAACAGGTTTGATAGGTAAATCTAATTCCTTTTTTAGCCTTTAGCTTATTAAATAGATAGAGCATTATGGGCACGGGAGCAAATGCGCATGTGTTTACGAGAGCCATTTCAGCGCCGTTAAAGCCCATTCCGCCTATAATCATAGCGTTCATTCCCACTAAAAACATTTGTAAGCCGAAAAAGGTGCAGCAGTTTACTAATAACCAATTTAAAAAGGTTTTGTTTTTAAAGGTAAGCACCAGGCTTTCTTTAAGGGTAACTTTTTCTTCGTTTAATCCGTCGTTTTCGGGGTAGCCGTACTTTTCACCTTCTTTAATCATGAAAAGGGGAATGGTTATCGTAAGCATCGCGGGTAAAAGCAAAAATACGAATTTATCGATATTTATTTGCATTACGTCTAAAAGCAGGGGAACGAGTGCGTAAACCAAGCAGTACGAAATAGTATCAAAAAACGATTTATAGCCCGAAACGCGCAGTCTTTGCGATTCGCTTTCGCATACAGAAGATAGCGAGCCGTAAAAGGCGATTAAGCACATAGTGTAGGTAGCAAAGAAAATTAATTCCCAAAAGGCTATCCAAATAGTGTTTAAAAGGGGATTTTCAGCTCCGCCAATAGGTAACCAGCATAAGGCAAACGAAATTATCATTGGCAAAATACATACGGCGATTGCGGGGCGACGTCTTCCCCATTTTGTAGAAAGGGAGTCGGTTATATGTGCAAATGGTATGTCGATAATGCCGTCGAAAACCTTTCCGAGTGCGTGAAGTATGGGAAATATTGCCGGTAGTATAAAGCAAACCCCACTCGATATCGCTTGAAAAGATCCGTCTGCAAGGGCAACCGGGTTGATGGCGTCGGTAAAGTATGCGCCCATAAGAACCATAAGTAGGTTAGGGCCAAAACCTGAAAAAGCAAATAAAAACTCTTTCCATTTTTTGTCTAATGATTTTACTCTCATTTCTCATCCTTCTTTAAGTGAATTGCCGCAGGCGGCGCGTTTTAATTTTTGCTTAATAAAGCAAAAAAGTTTGTTTATCTTTCCGCTTAAAGCGTACGTTAACTTTAGTTTTAGTAGGTATCTCTTTAAAACATTAACCGTTTTAAGTAAAATAGCTTAATTTTTACATTCTTTTATAAACAAGCAAACCTCTTCGGCTGTAAGAAGTGCCGTTCCGTCAGTCATTGGAAGCTGAACGTCAAAGTGGTTTTTTATTTCGTTAACGAAGGTAAAATAGTCTAAACTCGTTCCGCCCAAATCGGTAAAAAAGTTTGCGTTTACCGCAACGGTATTTGCCTCTTTTCGCGTGCAATTTGCAATAATTTGCACAACTTTATTCTCTAGTGCGGTTAAAATGCGGTCAAAGGTTAAATCCTTTTCTCTTTCTTTTAAAAGGTTAAAGCTTCCTTGCTCGTATCGCTTTGCTATGCTTTTTCTACTAACTTTAAAGTCGGTTGGCAAAAGTAGTGGATCGCAAGTAACGGCAATGTCGGTTATGGCGCATTCTAAATTAACCGCTTTTAACGCGTTGAATGCATTTTGTTGTATTTCTTTAAGTTTTTCTGGGGTGTAGCAGCCTTTTGCACTTATTAAAAGAACGGGATTTTTTTTGGCGTTTGCAAAAATACATATGCTATCCGCACCAACTACGTTTATTTGCCGTTCTGCAATAACGGGATTTAAATTTTCGCCGTTTTTACAAACTATAAGATCGTCTGCTCTTCCGTCTATAAAATAACGCCCGTTTACGTTGCGCATAAGGTCGCGAGTGTTAAACCATCTATCGTAATCGGTTATTTCGGCTTTTCCCTTTTGAAGAATTTTATGCGCCATCGTTTTACCGCGCACTAGAAGTTCGCCATTTTCTGAAATTTTATATTCGGTATACTTAAAAGGGCTACCTATTGAACCGCTGTTTAATATTTTGGGCACAGAGCTCACTTCAACGGAAGTTATTCCGATTTCGGTCATACCGTATCCGTTTGCCATATGGTAGCCTATTCCGTTAAAGAATTTAAGCACCTTGGGCTTAATCACGCTCCCGCCTGAAATAAGGAATTTTATGCTTTCGCCAAAAATATTATCGCGTATTTCTCTAAAGGCGGTATGGGTAAGTTTCGCACCGAGCTTTCCGCTTGAGGCAATAGCCATACCTTTATTAAATTTGTTAAAGGTTGCTTCGCCGCGAGCCTTTATCTTTCTAACGGCTTCTTTGTAAATGGTTTCCCACACAAGCGGAACGGCAAAAACGTGAGTAACCTCGTGTTTTCTTACCGTATTTAAAAGGGTTTGCGGGTTAAGGTCTTTTAAAAATACGAAGGTGCGCGAAAAAAATCCAAACCAGGCGTATACTGCTATAAAGCCAAAAACGTGGTAAAAGGGTAGCAGAGTGAGCAGCTTAAGTTGGCCCTTATAATGCTCTTTAATTTGAGTACAGCTTTTAATTATATTTGCACTGTCGCAAATTTGGTAGTATAAGTTTTCGCCCGTATAAGCGCAAAGCTTTATGTTTTCGGTAGTTCCCGTAGACATAAAAATTATTTCGTTACCAAAGGTTAACGCGCTTATATCGGCACTTGTGCAATCATTGGCCAAATTAATAAGGTCGCTTGCGCTTATAATTTGAGCGTTAAAATTCTTGCCATCGCAAATAACCTTTTTAACCGAGTATTCATTTAAAATGCCGTTAATCGTAGCGTCGCTTGCTCTGCTGTTTAAAAGTAAAGGGCGATAACCGCAGGCTATTATACTCCAAAAAATTTTAATCCACTCAAGCGAGTTATTTAAATAAAGGCCTATTATCTCGTTTTGTTCAGCTCCGTTAAGCAGCTTTGCCGTTGCCGAAATAACCTTTAACGTTTGCGCGTAGCATTCACCGTAGGTGGTTTTAATTATTTTATACCCGTCGCTTCGCTCTGCCATTACGTTTTCTTTTTCAGAAAACATAAGCTCAAACAGCGATCGCAAACTCTTGTCGCTATTTGTGTAAAGCTGTATTTTATAATTAACGAATTGGTCAATCGTTTTAAACCCTGCAATGTTGTTAAGTTTCATGATTTAGTATTGTTTAAAAGCCTCGTTTTTTTGTAAGTTTTTATATATACATATAAAAAAATGTCGAAAATCAACGTTTATTATATCACTATTATACGTAAATGTAAAGAATTTTATATTAGTTGAGTTGAATTAAAAGTTTTGGCTAAATTTAATTCAATGTAAATAACTGCCGATAGATTAAAAGTTTAAAACCTGTTGCAATTTGTATTTTTTATCTGCTTTTAAGTGAAATTCTACTTGTAAAAGTAAAGTAAAACTCTCGTTTAATCAACTTATAGCCACACTTTTGCGTAAAAAAAGCCCGCTAATGCGAGCTTTAGTAATTAATGAAATTTTTTAACGGGTAAAAGCATTCGCGTTTGTTTTTTGTATTCGTTAAAGTTTTCTTTTCTCGACTGCCTTTTATCTGCCATAGGAATGCTTACGAATAAAAACATTAATGTGTTTACAGTTGCGCCCGCAACTAAAAAATAGCTTGCTTTAAGTAGGGTAAGCGAGCTGATTGCCACTCCCCACCACATTAAAATTTCGCCTAAATAGTTGGGGTGTCTGCTGTACTTCCAAAGCCCCGTTCTTATAAAGCCGCCACTTTTAAGCTTTCTAAATTTATGCATTTGCATATCAGAAAATAGCTGTAATAGCGTTGCTACAAAGCTTACTGCTAAACCTATTATGCAATAGGGGTTAAATTCCGCTTGCTCTTTTATAACGAATGCGGCGGGCAAAACGCATAAGTAAACTACTAGGGTAGGGAAAAGGTGTATGCCTAAAAAGTTCACTATGGGATAAAACTTGCCCGTTTTTTCGCATAGCATGGTATATCGCCAATCTTGATGGTTCATTCCGTTAAAGGTGTAAGCCCAATTTGCGGTTAATCTAATTCCCCAAAATGCGATAACTAAAATCAGTAATACCGAAGATAGATTAAAAGCGTATTTTGCAGCTAATGCCAAAGTAATTACGATGGGCTGCACGCTCCAATAGGGGTCATAAACGGATGCGTTTTTAAATATTAAGCTAAACGCAAAAACTATTGCGGTTGCGGCTACGTCGCAAATTAGCAGGTTAAGCCAAAACTCAAAGGGTAAAAAGATGTAAAGCCCAATCGCGCAAGCTCCGGCAATAGCGTAAACAAGTGTAATAATTAAAAAACTTTTTTTTCTACTCATAAAATCCTTCTTTTTATAGGAGCTTTTTATTCGCTAAATACGCATATAATTATATCATAAAACCGCAAGTAAATCAAAGTAAATTATTCTAAAATAAAGTAAACTATTGTTGATATTTACACGTGTGCACTTATGGCTTTTTTTTAAAATAAAGCCAAAAAGTAGGCCTATAATTAGATTAATCAACTTTTAATAAATTACTTGTAAATAATACGTGATTAAATTCATATTATAGTAAGCAAGCCATATTTATATTAAAAGGTGTATTATGAAAAATTTATTCAAGCAAATAAAAAAAATATGCTTGGCGTTTAACGTTGATGGAAGGCCTGTAAAAATAACTCCCATAACTTCAGGGCACGTAAACAGTACCTACAAAGTTGGTTGTTTATCAAAAACGGGCAAGCTAACCAATTATCTTGTGCAACGGGTAAACACTTACGTTTTTACGCGGCCTGAAGAAGTTATGCAAAATATATCTTACGTAACCGAGCATCTTGCAAAAAGATTAAAAGATAGGCCTACCTTGCACTACTTAACAAGTGAAGGGGGTAAAAATTATTACGTTACGAAGGATAACGGCTTTTGGCGGTGCGGAGTATTTTATGAAGATTGCTGCGCGCTTGAAAACTGCAGTCAAAAAAGCGCCGTTTATTTGGCGGGCGTGGCCTTTGGCGAGTTTCAACGGTCGCTAAAAGATTTTCCAATAGATAAGCTAAACGTGGTAATTCCTCATTTCCACAATACTAAAAACAGATTTGAGCAGCTAAAAGAGGCTATTAAAAATGGAATGCAATCGCGCGTTTTTGCTTTAAAAAAAGAAATAGAGCAATTTTTGAGGTTAGAAAGCCTTGCAACTACTCTTTATCAAATGCAGGAGGATAAAAAGCTTCCGCTACGCGTTTGCCATAACGATACTAAATGCAGTAACGTATTATTAAAGCCCGATCTTTCAGATTATTTTTGCGTAATCGATCTCGATACCGTAATGCCGGGGCTTGTTGCTTTTGATTTTGGCGATGCAATTAGGGGTTGCGCTTCAAGCGGGCTTGAAGACGATATAAATTACGATAGCGTGCATTTAGATTTTGAAAAGTATAAAAGCTTTACGCAGGGCTTTTTATACGGTATTGGCGGTGAGCTCTTGCCTATTGAAAAGCAAACTCTCGCTCTTGGTGCATTTACCATTAC
>JAFTIY010000052.1 GCA_017456665.1 Clostridia bacterium
GGCAATAAACGAATCGTCGTTAGCAAATTGGTTCATGGTAATAATACGCTCTTCTAACCCAAGTGAGTCTAACCTGCGGGCTATATCCTCGTTTGAGGGTTTATAAAAGGCGTGATATAGTACCACTGTTGACACAAGTGTAACTACTGCAAAAATTATTGCGCACACCCATACGAGTGATGCTGAAATAAGCCATACCGCAACCGCAGAAATTGCCGGTGCCACAAAGCCTATTATACAAGCGACTAAAAGTGCCTTGAGCATGCCTTCTTTTTTAAGGCGTTTACCGTAGCTTGATAAAATTTCGTTTATCATAATTTTCTCCTTTTTTTATATTTTGTTTCGACCGCTTAGCTATAGCTTAAGATTTGATAAACAAAGCCGTTAGTATACAGTCGGAGTTATTATATCTAGATATTTTTGTTTACTGAAAAAAGTTAAATAAGTCGACTATAGTGTGATTAATTGGTAAATACTAATTAATCACCGTAAAAAATTCGTTTAAAAATCCTTCGGGTGAACTATTTAAGGAAGTATATTCCATAAAATACTCAACGTTTTTGTAGCTAGCCTTTATATCAAAAACGTATAACCCCTCGCTTGGATATACCTCTTTAATGGAATAACTTACTTGTGCCCCGTTAATAACGCAAGACTGCGCGTATTCTTTATCTGGTAATTCAACGGATAACTCTTGACTGTAATAGTTAACCGTTAAATAAAAGGATGGATTATCGTAATTATCAGAAAGCTCAATCAGCCCGCCTACTACGCAATTGCCGTTTTCAGAAAAGAATGGCGTGTGATTAATTTGATCGTAACGGGTAAAATCCACAACGGGTAGTTGAATTGGCTCGGTTGGCCCCTCTAAATCTACGTCGGGCAATTCTTCTATGGGCAGATCGGGAATTTGATCTATGCTTGCAGGTGGAGTGCCCAACTCTTCCCAATCGAAAAGAAGATCGTTATCTGTTATTTGGTTATGCGACGGAGGGGGAGTAAGCCCTGTGAGCACAACGGCTAACACTACGCAAGCGGTAAGCGTTGCCGTAGCTGCAGCAATCCAAAATGAAAGGCTTCCCCTTTTGTTGGCGATGGGCTTGGAGGTTTGTTGCTTCTTAGAGATATTTTCCCACACCGCCGCAAATTCTTTGGTTTGAATTTTTTGCGCACTGCCTTGTAGCAGTTCTTCTATTTTTTTATCGTTCATTTATTAATCCTTTTTTGCCTTTTTTTTAAAGGCGACCTTAACGAAATTTGGTTGATTTTTTTTAAAATTAAAAGCCCTTCGCAAAAGTCCTTTCACTTATATGACTGTTTGAGAAGGGCATTTTTACCCAAATTTTTGAAAATTTTTTGATTTTTTTTAAAAAAATTTTTTTCGGTTCACTTTAAGGGGCTAAAATTGCGTTATTAATGCCATTTTACCACTTAAACTTGTATTTTTTTGTTTTTGCTCATTTTTAAGCCTATGCAAAATTTTTTTTACTTCCTTGCACGAGATATTGCAAAATACCGTAGGCGATTTTTACCGCAGTTTATCTTCTATCTTTTGTAAAGCTCGGTAGTAAACGTTTGTTACCGTGCTTATAGGTTTTTTTAAATATTGGGCTATTTCGGTAAAGGTACACGCCCAAACGAACTTTAATAGGACTATTTGTTTTTCTTCTTCGCTTAAACCTTCGATAAGGCGGTAAAAATGTAACTCTCCCTCTATTTTATCAAAGCCTTCTTCAAAAACAGGGGTTTGCTCGTTTAACTCTACGAAGGGAGATTGCTTTATCATGTCCCTTGCCGTGTTTAAGGTTATAGAATATATCCATCCGTCGGGATTATCTACGCTCTTTGGATCTTTTGCAAAATTCCATATCTTTATTAACACGTTTTGCAAAACCTCGTCGGCGTCGTTTTGGTTTTTACATATAGAAAAGGCAACTGCCGTTATCTTTTTTGAGTACCGCACGTGAAACTCGCGCAAACCCTCTTCAGGATTGCGCTTAATTTTTTTGAGCAAACTATTAAAGCTCTTTATTTTGTTTTTGTTACTCAAATCAGATTTCATTTTTGCCGCCGCTTTTTATAGGTCGGTTTTAAATGTTTTTCATTATACAGCAAAAAACACCCTTTGTCAACCCCGTTTGCACTCTTTTTTGTTTATAAATTACCCCCTTTTACCCTTTCCCGTAGGGAAAAAATTTTATTTGTAGCTTTTTGTTGAAAGCACGTTTTATAGGTATATTCAAATAAAAGATAGGGCGACGTAGCGAACGACTATTAATTTTAAATAAAATAAAAAATCTGCCCGCTAAAATAAATCGGGCAGAAATATTAATTAACCTATAACCTTGTAGCGTAAGCGCAAATAAGAACTATTTAAAACATCGCATGATTGCAACTGCAAAACTCCAAGCTTATCTAACTCGCACTCGCGAGTTAGCGACTCCCCATCAATAAGGGTGGGAGTGTGTTTGCCACCAACTAAAATAGGCGCAACGACTATATCGATATAGTCTAATAGCTTTTCACGCAAAAACATACAATTTAACGTTCCGCCACTTTGCACGGTTATTCTCTGACATCCAAAATCGCTTTTTAGCATTTTAAGCGCATTTGCTAAAGATAACTGCTGTTGATATATTATGCTTAAGTTATCCGCTTTAACTTTAAACGCGGGATGGTTTAAATTAGTGGTTATCAGTACAAACTGCTTTGAAAGCGCGCAAAAATATTTTACGCCGTGCTCGGTTAAATTTTTGTTATCTATTAACACGAACGAAACTGGAGTTTTTTGAGGCATAGCCTTTTGATTAACCCCTATTTTTGCCTGTACCCTACCGGAGTTTAACGACCACAAATCGGTTGTTTGCTCTATTTCGTAATATTGCGGTAGGCCTTCTTTTACTCCTGCGATTTTGCAAAAATCTTTATCTACGTCTAACTCGTCGGTACTTCCCGTGCTTATTTTGCCGTCTACGGAAGAAAGCATAAACAAAGTAGTAATAGGTCGTTCCATTTTTTCTCCTTAAAAAGTTTAAAAATTTAATAAAAGTGGGGCTATAACGCGATTAAAGCCACTTTTAACAAATAGAAATTCCCCGCAAAACGAAAATACCATCTACTTGCAAACAAAAGAAAATAGCCACGCGTAGTTTGCCCTACTTTACACCAACTAAGTATAAAAGTCTTATCTCTTTTATGTAAAAAGTCGCGCTATAAGGCGATTAACGCTACTTTTGAGGCAAGCGCAAGTTATATCTTACACTTATTGGCGAGCATTTTTTTCTTTATCCATTTTTTCAAACAGTTTTTTATAGGGAGCTATCATTCCCTCGTTCATTTTGTTCCCCATTTTTTGAAGAATTTTCTCGTTAGAAAGAAGCATTCCCACCAAATACATTTTTAGCGTAGTAAGCTTCTTTTTTTGCGGAAAATCGTATATTCCCTGTTTTTTATAAAACTTATGATCTGCTTTCATCATTCCGCGCATTTGATAAATTAAGTCGCGAAAGATTTTCATTCCACCAACGCCCCAAAAGTTTTGAGGTGCAGTATGCCCGGTTTTTAGGGCAAAAGTTATACTTTTTGCAAGATCATCAACGCACTTGTCGGTTAAGCGTTCATCGGTTGCAACTCCGGCAAGAAAATTACCCCCTGTTTCGCTACGCGCTTCAATTACGGTGCGAAGATTATTTTCTGCAGAATAATTGCCTGATACTAAATAGCCTACCGGCATTCCAACCGTTACCGTTCTGTGCCCATTGCAAAAGTTGCGGTCGTCGTAAGTTTTAAAACGAGAACCCATAGAGTGATCTTTTATGGTAAAGGCATAC
>JAFTIY010000053.1 GCA_017456665.1 Clostridia bacterium
AACGCCTGCCAAGTTTCCTCCTCTAACGCTGTGTATTTGATCGATATTGAGTTGTTCTGAAAGGTATTTTGCCGTTCCGCTAGGGCTATCTTTTTTATGTTTATGGTGAATTTCGGTTAACGAAAGGTCAAAATCACGTAGTTGGTTTCGCAAGATTTCACTTGCTGCAAAATAGGCAGAAAATCCTTTTGCAAAATTATTTGAATAACATACCGCAACTTTATTTGATAATTGTTTAACGGCAGTAATTTGCGATTGAGAAAGGGCTGTAGTGCCCAGCACTAGCTTGCATTCTGTGCGATAAACGAATTGAATTAGCTCATCCGTAAGCTCAGCCGATGAAAAATCAATAACTACGTTTACGTGTTCTTTAACCTCGTTAAAACTTTTATAAACAGGGCAATCGGTTTTTATAAAGGTGTTTTTATCAACTCCGCATTGCAAATTAAATTTATAATCATCACAAAGTGAGTATAGGTAACTGCCAACCTTTCCGCTGATTCCGCTAATTAATAGTGATCTCATTTAATAGCCTCCTTGTTTTTATATATAAATTTATCTATTAAGTCTTTATTTTTTTGCTCGCACGTAGTATGAGGTAATCTTAATTCATTACTAATACCTATAATCTTGCTTGCAAAATATTTTATTGTTATTGGGTTTGGTTCTAACGCCAATAATTCAAATAATTGGTTAAAGAATTGTTTGGTGTTAATACTCGCGCCGCTGCCGTTTTTTGATGCAGTGAGCAAGTTTTTTATAGCTGTTGGGCAAACGTTAGAAGCAACTGATATTGCTCCGCAAGCGCCGTTGTTAACCTGTTCTTCTATAGCTTCATCGTTTCCGCAAAAAACTTTAAAATTATCGATATTAATTAGGTTTTTGAAAGTTTTTATGTCTGACGAAGATTGCTTTATGCCGATTATATTTTTTATTAATGCAAGCGATTTTATTAACGATTTATTTTGCGAAATATCTAATCCTGTGCGCTTTGGAACGTTATATAAAATTATCGGCAGGTTTGTGTTTTTTGCAATTGTATAAAAGTGCGAATATAATCCTTTATTTGTAACTTTATAGTAGTAAGGGGTAATTACAAGAAGGCCATCGGCATTCCATTTACGGTAGGTTAAAGCAGTTAAAAGAGCTTTATTGGTTGCTATATCCGCTACTCCGGCAATTATTGGAATTTTGTATTTAACTATTTCTTTTGCGGTAAAAAACAGTATGCGTTTTTCTGAAGCTGTAAGTGAGTGCGGCTCACCCGTCGTACCAAATAGAAGAATGGAGTCTGCTCCGTTATCGGCAAGCTGAAGCTCAATTAGCCGTTCGAAAGACAAGAGGTCTAATTTGTTGTTTTTTAAAGGGGTTAACAGCGCGGTAATCAATCCGCCTTGATTAAGTATTTTTTCCATGTTAAAATATATGGCAAAAAGAGAACGAATGGAATAAAGAAGGTTAACGAATTATGAAAATATTTGTCAAATTATGAAATTTGCGGGTTAATTGAAAAATTTGCTTGATTTCGGTTGAAAAAATTTGCAAAATATTATATTATATTATTTGTATGTATAATATTAAACTCAATAAATCTATTCGCGAACTTTACTAATAGTCGCAATACATACTTGGAGTAAACGATGGCACAACAAAAAAAGGGCTTTATAGCTCGAATGATTGAAGGACCTGAAAGGTCTGAAACTTATGCGCGCTCAACTTTACCCGGTAACCGCTGGGAATTAGGGTGGGACGTATTCCGCAATAATTTAGGTAAGCTGTTTGGGCTTAACTTATTAATGTTACTTTTTTTCCTGCCCGTAATTGCAGTTTTTGTTTTAAGGTATATATACGTTGAATATAACGCGCTTATTATGCCTTTTTCGCAAAACGTTGCAGTTGGTTATCCTGCAATACCTATGACGCCGGGGCTTACCGAGCAGGTATATGTAATGGCAAACAGAAATTCTATTTTATTTTTACCCTTGGCCGGTATATTCGCTTCGGTAGGTTTATCGGGCGGTATGTACGTAATGCGCAACATGATTTGGGGCGAAGGCGTGATGGTAGGTCGCGATTTTTGGACTGGCGTTAAAAAGAATTTCGGTATAGTATTCGTTGCTACTTTGGTATACAGTATAATTATAACGATGTGTATTTTTTCTGCTTCGGTAGTAAAATACATTAACGCAACGGGCAACGGAGCATGGTGGATTACTCTTTCTTCTATCCTATCTTACGCGTTTGGAATATTTTTCACAATCATTTACCTTTATGCACTCACGCTTGGCGTTACCTACGAATTGAAGTTTAAAGCTTTAATGCGCAATTCGTTTATTATGTCGATTGGATTATTGCCCACAAACTTATTCTTTGCTGCGTTTGCGCTTATATCGGTTATATTGATGTTTATGGGCAGTTTACTGTTTACGTTAGGGCTTATGCTGTTCGTTCTGTTCGGTCTTTCAGCTGCCGCCCTCATTTGGACAGACTATTCTCATTGGACGTTCGATAAGTTTATTAACGACAAAGTTCCCGGTGCAGTTAAAAATAGAGGTATTTACAGCAAAACGGGAGATGAAGAAGAAAAAGACTTCACGTACGAGCGTTCAACGCTTGGAAAACGCCCCGTTAAACCTATTACCGACTACGACGTAGAAATAGTAGAAATACCCACGAATTTCTCACGTGCAGACCTTAAGCGTCTTGCTGAAAGTAAAGCTGCTATGAGAAAAGACAGCGATGATTACGTAGCCGGTGTATTATCGGGCGCTATAGTTGAGAATAAAAATGCCAACACCTTTGAAGACTTGATGGAAGAACAGCCCAGCGAAGAGGTTAACGGATCTGAAAAGCAAATTGATTCAAGCAACGACGTAAACGACGCTGAAGGTGAAGATAATTAATAAGTAAAAGGCGGGCGGAATGGTTATTCCGCCCGTAAAACAATAAAGAATTATGCAAAAAACACAATTATTTGCCGCAGTTGCGGATTTTTACGATTATTCAATGCGCACGAACTGTGATTACAGCGGTTGGGCTAATTATATTGTAAATCAAATTAAAAGCACCGCACCAAACGCTAAAAGCGGTTTAGACGTTGCTTGCGGAACGGGTTATTTTACTCGCGCTTTAAAGAATGCAGGATATGCCGTTACGGGCATTGATCTATCGCCCGAAATGCTTACTTCAGCCCAAAGAATAACTGCAAAACAAAATTTGTTCATTCCTTATATGGTAGGGGATATGACTAATTTAAAGGTTCACAAAAAGGTTGATTTTATTACAGTTGTTAACGACGGAATTAACTGCATACCCACCGATAAACTTCAAAAGGTATTTAAAAGCTTTTATTCTTGTCTAAATAAAGGCGGGGTGCTTCATTTCGACGTTTCAAGTGAATATAAGCTTACCAAAATAATTGCAAACAACACCTTTTGTGAAGATGACGATGATTACTCGTATATTTGGTTTAACACGCCTTATTTAGATAGAGTCGTTATGGAAATGAGCGTTTTTTTGCGTAACGGCGACAAATACGAAAAAAAAGAAAGCATATTAACCGAATATATTCACACTATCGAAAGTTTGAAAAATTCGCTTGAAACTTGTGGCTTTAATCTACTGCAAATAAAAGGGGAGCTTGGAGAGCAGTTAAACGAGCTTTCACACAGAATAAATATTACGGCGGTAAAAAATTAAATGGATATTTTATATAAAGGCGTTGCTTTTAACGGTAAAATTTCAGTTACCGTAATTGAAGCAACTCAAATGGTTAATGAAGCAATAAAAATTCACAATCTTTCTCCTTTGGCTGCGGCAGCGCTTGGAAGAACGCTTATCGCGTCTACCTTTATGGCTTCAACCCTAAAAAGTGAAGGAGACAGACTTTCGGTTACCCTAAACGGAAACGGAGTTGGCGGCCATATTGTGGTTGCTGGCGATAGCAATCTTAACATGCGAGGCTATATCGACAATCCTCAATGCGAGCTGCCGCTTAATTCAAAAGGCAAGCTCGACGTTGCTGGTTGTGTTGGTCAGGGCAGATTAACGGTTGTTAAAAGTATGGGGCTTAAAGATCCGTATACTGGCAGTTGCAATATTGAAAGCGGAGAGATAGCTGAAGATTTTGCAGCGTATTATACTTTTTCAGAGCAGCAGCCTACGGGTATGGCGCTCGGTGTAAAAATTGGAACAGACCTTAATTGTGTTGGGGCAGGCGGCGTAATTTTTCAAACGTTGCCAGATGCCGACGACGATAGTATCGAAAAGGCTGAGCAGTTACTTTATTCTCTTACCGATATATCCTCTATTATTCAAAACGAGGGGGCTAAAACCTTTGTTGAAAGGGCGTTTGATGATTATACTTTTGAAACCTTTAAGCCAAGATATAATTGTATATGCTCTAACGAGTATATTTCGGGCATGCTTATAACTTTAGGTGCGAAGGAATTATACGATACCGTTGAAAAACAGGGCAAAATAGAGGTTCACTGTCATTTTTGCAACAAGGACTACGTTTATTACAAAGAAGATATTGATTCGCTTATTTTAAATAGCATTAATAAAAAGGGGTAAATTTTGAAAAACGTCGGCAATGATAACAACGTTATACAATTTGTTAAAAGCGGCAAGATTTTAGCTGAAATTGCTGACGAAAAAGCTGCTGACGGCGATTTTGAAGGAGCACTTTCTAATTATTTAGAGATAGAAAGGGTATATAAATTCAGCGGCGAATTATTTAGAAATATTGCCAATTCGTTTACTCAGTTAGGAATGTACGAAATGAGTATTACCTATTGGTTTAAATTTTTAAATTACGTTTCTAAGAGGCATTACGCCGAAGCGTATAACGGCTTAGGCGGTAATTATTATTTGCTTAAGAATAACGAGCTTGCGGCATATTATTTTAACTTGCAAATAAACGACAAAGGGGATAAAGAACTTCCGTTTGACGATTATATGTATCAATTGTTCTTTGCCGCTCAAGAGAATGCAAGGCCTATAAAACTTGTAGATGCTCAGGGTGAAATTGATAGTAAAAATATCGAAAAAGCAAAGCGTACTTTTGAAAAAAATCCGACCGAAGCATATAATTTGTTATCTGAAATAAAAAGCGACTCATCGCAGTACGGAAACGCGCTTATA
Organism: Clostridia bacterium; assembly: GCA_017456665.1. Classification (GTDB taxonomy): domain Bacteria; phylum Bacillota; class Clostridia; order Christensenellales; family Borkfalkiaceae; genus HGM11416. The sequence goes on from JAFTIY010000053.1 coordinate 5,146, forward strand.
ACTATGGCGGCGTTTAATATGGTAAATGAAAAAATTGATTTAGCTGTAGAGCAATATAAGCAAGCGCTTGATTATAGCGAGCAGCGTGAATACGCGCTAAATAATCTGTTGGGATGTTACGCAGTATTAAACGATTATGAAAAGGCAGATACCGTTGTTCAACAATTAAAAAGTAACGACTGCAAGGATTTTGATCAGTGCGCAAAATTTTTTCATTTATTCCATGCGTTAAACGATAATGCGGGAGCATATACTTACGCGCTGTATCTATCTGCAATATTTGATAATCCCGATTTGTATTATTATACTGCTTGCGCTGCGTTTAATTGTGAAAAATACGATGAAGCGGAAGAGCTTTTTAATAAGCACTACCGAATTACCGATTTTTTCGTTTCATTAGAACATGCAAAACTGTGTAAAAATCCAAAGCGATTTAAAAAGAAAAGGGCTGAAAAAATATCGTATATGCAAGAATTGCATCCTTCATATATTTCACAGCTAGAAAAATCGGTTGCAAGATACATGACTATGTCGGCCGCTTCATTTAAACGTAGGGCATCAGACCTTATTGAGTTGAGTAGACTTTGTTTTGGTACTTCACGGTTAGATTTGCAAGGTCTTTCTTGTCAGCTTGTAGCAATTTTAAAAAATAATAGAGCAGAAAAGTATTTAAAAAATTTACTTATAGATCCCGCAGTTAACGATAAAGTAAAAATCTTAATACTTTCGCTTCTCGTAGATATGGAAAACGATAAACTAACAGGCTTAGTATACGGCGGGGTTTATACGAGAATACAATATGAAAAGGTGCAGTTTACCGAAGAAAACGGCGAAGTTTTTTATTCGGCCTACGCAGTTGCCTTTGGAAGAATAGCTCCTTACGACGAAAGCGTGTTGTATAAGCTTAAGATATCCGCTTACGATATTTATTACAAGTTGATTTCAAATGGCACTGCTCGTAAGGTTAGCGACGTTATTGCGCTTGCAGCGATAATAATATTGCGAGCGGGAATAAACGTTGGAGGCTCGATTGAGCGGCTTTTAGATTACGTTGGAAGCGATATGCCAGCGGTTGAAAAAATAATGAAACTTATTGATGAAGATTAGGAGAATATTATGAAAAGAAAGGTTGTTGATATCGACGTTATTTTTGATAATTTTTTAGTTGATTACATTCAAACAAACAGAGGAAAATATACCGAAAAAGAATGGGAAGAAAAGATACCCGTTTTGTACCTTGAGTTTGGTAGTACTAAACTTGATGAATTAGACGGTTTTTCACCGGAAGAGTATTATCAGGATTTATCGGGAGAAGAGCTTGCTCGCTTGCTGTTTGAACACGTAGAGAATGAAGTTCCCGTTTCTGACTTTTTGTGTGAAGCTTTAGTAAAAAGCGATTGCGAAAAGAGCATTGCTCGCTTTATCGGCAACGACTACGATGAAGAGCTTGTTTCATACTGCGTAAATATTTTAAACGATAAACGCAGTACCATTGCTTTTGATAAATATTTTGAAATGATTTGCAGTGATGAAACCTGCGAGGATATGAAAGAGCTACTAGCCGAAATGCTCGCAAATCAGCCTGAAGCGGCAAAGGAACGCGCCTTGGAATATTATGAAAGGGCAGGTAGTAGTAAGATTTATTTTATGGAAATCTTTGCACTATGCCGCGGCGACGATAGGGTATTTGATATTCTTATAAATGAGCTTATGAATCACAAAAACGATATACCCTTATACCTCTCTTACGTAACCAAATTTGGCGATGAAAGGGCTCTTCCTTATCTACTTCAGCTTATTGAGGATGAAAAAATTAATTACGTTGCATTTAGTGAACTTAAATTTGCAATCGAACTTTTTGGTGGGGAATACACTAAAAAACGCGATTTTTCAAACGACAAATACTACAAAAAAATAAAGGGCCAAAAAAATGAAGATAGCGGCAATTAACAAGCAAACGCAAATTGAAGACAGTAAACTGTTTGGCGAAGTTTACTTGCCTGATAAATGGCTTGAAGATGATGTTTTTTCTCCTTTTGAGTTTTTTCTTTGCCAGATAGACGTTAGTAAGTTTGAAGAGTTGCCGATTAAAGTCGGGTATTTATATTTTTTTATCGACGCATATAATCTTACAGTTAATAAGATGACTGCAAAAGTAAGATATTCTAAAGAAGAGCCAGATGCCTATACCGATTTTAACGACGGATATTTCGATGATGATCCCAATGAGTTTTTACTCACTTGTGAAATAGAAGGGGACATAGGTCTTTTTGAGGGTGAACAAAACTCATGTTTGGGTGAACAAAATTCACATTTAACCTTGCTTTCTGTACCAACAAGGTACTTACCTTTTGACATACAAGAGGGAACTTTAAAGTTTAAAATAGAAAAAAACAAGCTCGAAAAATTAGATTTTTCCGCATGTTATCTTGAATTTTGTAAATAAAAAATTTTTTTAAAAATTTTTAAAAAGTGGGGTTAAAACGCTTTACATTTAAAAAAATTCATTGTATAATATGTGCGTAAAATAAAGTTGCTAAGGCAACTATAAACTAGCTCATCATTTTCCCCCTTATCATAGATTTTTTAACAGAAAGCAATTTGCATCGAGTGCAAATTGCTTTTTGTATTTATTCGCAAAAAATTTTCAGTATTTTCTTTTAATAAACATATACATTATGCACTTTATGTGTTATAATATAATTATAAAAAAAATTAAGAGGGATTATGGAAAAACGTTCTTTTGGAAAAATTAATTGGTTAATCTTGTTTCTTTTTGGATCGATAGGTCAAATTGCGTGGTCTGTAGAAAACATGTATTTTAACCTTTTCCTTTTTGAAACGGTAGCTCCTTCACTTGAGGCTGTAACGCTTATGGTGCAGTTAAGCGGCATTACTGCTACGGTAATCACTTTAATTGCCGGTACTTTGTCTGATAAGCTCAAAAACAGGCGTACCTTTATTTCACTCGGTTACTTAATTTGGGGTATTACCGTATTTGTTTTTGCTTTTATTTCGACAAAAAATACCCAAAGTATATTTAATATAAAAGAATTAGAAAGGGCAGTAGCCGTTACTTTGGCAATAATTGTTATAATGGATTGTGTTATGACGGCGTTTGGCTCTACTGCAAATGACGCCTGCTTTAATGCCTGGGTAACTGATAATTCACATCAGTCTTATAGAGGCAAACTAGAAAGCATACTTTCGGTATTTCCTTTATTGGCAATGCTTATAGTTGCAGGCGGCTTTGGTATGCTCGTTTCGCTAATAGGCTATTCTAATTTGTTTATGGGGATGGGCATCGTTATAATGCTTATCGGAGTATTAGGCTTTTTAACGATAAAAGATAATCCCTCTCTTCAAAATACTGAACCGAGTAAATTTAGCGATATAATCTATGGCTTTAGACCTTCGGTAATAAAGAAAAACGTAAAGCTATATTTAGTTCTTTTGATCGTTGGCGTATACGGTATTGCTTGCCAGATATTTATGCCGTACATAATTATATTTATGAAAGAGTATTTGCTCTTTTCTACAATTGAATACAGCTTGGTATTTGGCGTTGCAATACTCTTTGGATCGGCAATTGCGGTATACCTTGGAATTTTGTCAGATAAATGGCAAAAGGGCAAAGCTCTTTATTTGGGTGTTGCAATCTTAGCCGTAGGGCTTTTGGGAATGTATTTGAGTAGCGGGCTCGAAAAACCGATACTGTTCGTTATTTTTGGTTTGTTTGGCTTAATCATGATAGTAGGAAACGTTCTCATATTAACTCTCACGGGTGCGTTAATACGCGACAATACTCCTGAAAGTAACGTGGGTAAGCTACAGGGAATACGAATGATTTTTTCTGTTTTAATTCCCATGCTAGTTGGTCCTATGATTGGTAATGCGATTAACGCTGCAAAAAATATTCCTATACCCGATGCGGGATCGGCTGATGCAATGACGACTGCATACATTCCCGCACCTGAAATATTTTTAGCCGCATCACTATGCGCCTTAATAGCAATAATTTTTATAGTGATTTTAAATAAAAAAGTAGAAAGTGATAATAGAAATGCTAAAAACTAATTACTTAATTGATGATATTCCTTTATCTGAATATCCTCGCCCGCAAATGGTGCGTGAAAGTTATTTATGCCTTAACGGCAAATGGGATTTTACCGTAAAAAAAGCGGGGGAGGAAGTAACGGCTTACGATAAACAAATTATTGTACCCTTTTCTCCCGAATGTATTAATTCTGGGCTTGAGCCTACTATAAACGTTACGCCGTTTGATAGGCTATATTATAAAAAAACGATTGTGCTGGATAATAGTTGGAATAGTGGAGTAACGTACTTGCATTTTGGTGCGGTAGATTACTCTTGCGAAGTTTTTGTAAACGGCAAGCGAGTTGGTTCGCACGAAGGGGGATATACTTCTTTTTTCTTCGATATTGCACCTTTTCTAGTAGAAGGAGAAAATAATATCGTGGTTGCCGTAGCCGATCCAACAGAGGGTTCGTGCGGAGGTCGTGGTAAGCAAAAAACAGACCGCGGAGCGTATTGGTATACGGCGCAAAGTGGAATATGGCAAACGGTATGGCTTGAAAACCTTCCGTTTAATCATATTCTTGATATTAAGTATACTCCTGATATAGATAGCGGTACGATGCTTGTGCAGGTAGATTGCAAGGGAATAAAAAAATATCAAGTATATGATAGAGAAAATCTTATTTTAAGCGGTGAAGAAGAAGGCGATATATTGCTTAAATACGATTTTGAGCATTGGTCACCTGATAACCCAAAATTGTATGATATACAAATTGAGTGTGGCGATGATAAAGTAAAAAGTTATTTCGCTATGCGCTCGTGTGAAATAATCGCAGATAACAATGGTAAAAGATATCTTGCGTTTAATAAAAAACCATATTTTTTCAGCGGCCTTTTAGATCAAGGCTATTGGAGCGACGGCCTTTTGACTTATCCGAGCGATCAAGCGATTATCGACGAGCTAACGATGGTTAAAAAGATGGGCTTTAATACGTTAAGAAAGCACATTAAAATTGAGCCGATGCGCTGGTACTATCATTGCGACAGACTCGGAATTATAGTTTGGCAGGATTTTGTAAACGGCGGCGGCGAATATAAAAAGCATCACGTTACTACATTTCCGTTTCTTGGATTCAAGCATCCCGACGACGATTATAAATATTTTTCTAGGGAAGATGAGCGAGGTAGAAAAAGATTTACCGTTGAGTGGCAAGAAACAGTAAATCAACTAAAAAATTGCCCGTGTATTTATATGTGGACGGTATTTAACGAAGGTTGGGGGCAATTCGACAGTAAAAAGATTGAGCGCGCCGTTAAGCTTTTTGATCCTACGCGCGTTGTGGAAAGCGTTAGCGGATGGCACGATTATGGCGACGAATGTGATATTAAGAGTTTGCACATATATTACACTGCGTTAAAATTGCCAATCGACAGTAGACCTATAACTTTAAGCGAGTTCGGCGGATATTCGTTAAGGATAACCGGGCACGTTTACGATGAAAATAAAGATTTTAGTTATAAAAAATTTAAAACGAAATCGGCGTTTATAAATGCCGTTAAAAAATTATACGGTGAAAAAATATTACCGCTTATTGCAAAAGGCTTAAACGGTTGTATTTATACTCAATTGTCAGACGTAGAAGAAGAGATAAACGGGCTTATAACTTACGACCGCAAAATTATAAAAATGCCCGAGGATGAAATGAAAATTTTAAACGAAAATCTTTATAATGAATATAAAAAACTCGATATAAAAATTTAAAGGCAAACGCAGTGAAAGTTTTCACTGCGTTTTAACTTGTCCGTAATAATATTGAACAGTAGTCGAATAGAATATTATGGGTATTTGGTATGAATAAAAAGGTTTTTATTTCAAGCATCAAAATCAGTTGTTCTATTATTGGTTCGGTTATCGGTGCAGGGTTTATTACCGGGCGCGAAATTATGAGTTTTTTTTATGGATTTAACCCATTTTTTACTGCATTATTTATTTTTTGTGCATTTTTTGTATACGTTTTTATAATTTTAAGTGTAAAAAACAAAAAAATTGTTAATTTAATTGAAATGAGTAATTATTTGGTTTATGCGCTTAATTTAGTAATAATTGCGTCTATGCTTGGCGCAACAAACAGTTTAATATGCGATCTATTTTCATTTAGTTTTAAATTACCACTTTTTACAATTGCATTATTGGTTGTTTCTACAACGCTTTGTTTAAACGGAATAGGTAAAATTAATAATTTAAATTTATTTTTAGTTCCCATCATGTTAGCTGTTTTATTTTCGGTAATCACGTTTTTACCAAAACAAAACAATTTACTACTATCAACAGCAGTTATAAGTCCTTTTAAGTGTATTGGTTACTGTTCAATGAACGTTTTGCTTGCTCAACCGTTTTTGTGTAAAATAAAAGGAGGAAAAGAAAAGTTTTCCCCCTTATTAGTTAGTTTAACTTGTGCTGCTGTACTTGCATTTTGCGTATTTTTATACCTTTTAGTATTGAAAAGTGAGTGTGTGCTAAATGATATTCCGTTATTGTTGCTTGTTAATAAAAGTAAGTTAATTCTTTTTTTAGTAGGCATAATTATATTTAGCGCAATATTTACAACTCTTATTTCAGCGCAGTTTCCAATAATTAACCTTACGCAAAAGCAAAATTTAAAAACTGCAGTAGTTTTGATTAGCTGTGTAGCAAGTTTTGCAATATCACAGTTAGGATTTTACGTAATAGTAGATAAAGTTTATTTCGCACTTACAAATATTGCAATTTGTTATTACGCATTTTTCATCTGTGCTTTATTAATATCTTTTGTAAAAAGAGGATTATTAGGTACATCAAAGCGGCAAGAATACATAAAATCAGGGTGCTCGTCATCACTAGGTCGAGTTTTAAAACCTGGCCGCCGTAAACGATAAGATAACCTAGTCCTTGTCTTGATACTATATATTCGCCCATTATCGATCCAATCCACGCTAAGCCTACGTTTACTTTTAAGGTTGAAAATAGGGTGGGCATAGAATAGGGGATTACGAGGTGAATTAATATTTGCAGTTTGGTTGCTTTCATCGATTTAAGTAGAAAAACCTTTCCGCTATCAGTATGCAAAAATCCATTTAGCATATTTATTATAGTTACAATAACGGTAACTAAAAATGTCATAAAAATTATGGCTCTTACGCCGGCCCCGAATGCAATTATTATAATGGGGCCTAGTGCGATTTTAGGTAAAGCGTTAAGCACTACAACGTATGGTTCGAATATTTTTCGAGTTTTTTCAAAAAACCAAAATATAACCGCTATAATAAAGCCAGTTATGGTTGCAAGCAAAAAACCTGCAATTGTTTCTGCTAAAGTTGTAAAAATATGAGTATAAAGCTCACCGCTTTTATGAAGCAAAATTAACGTATTTACTACTCGAGAGGGGCTTGAAAACATAAACCCGTCAATAATTTTGTGATTAACGGCTATCTCCCAAAGAAGCAAAAATAGAAAGAGGATTAAAAACTGCATCAATTTTATATAAATTTTTGTAAGTTTTAATCTTTTTAAGTATTTTTTACGAGCATGTGAAAGAGGTTTATTTAATTCGTTCATAAGTTTAATTCTCCCCAAAGTTTTTCAAACCAAGCAGAAAAGTTGGGATGCTCGCGTCGCTTAAGAGGGGATAAGGATTTATCTATATTTATTTCGTGTGTATATAAAACCCTCGCCGGCCTTTGTGAAAGAACTAAAATTTTATCCGCGCAAGAAATTGCTTCAGAAATGTCGTGGGTAACTAGTAAAGCCGTTTTTGCTTCTTTTTTAATTATTGAGTAAACATCGTCACAAACGTTTAATCTGGTTTGGTAGTCCAAAGCCGAAAAGGGCTCGTCTAAAAGTAATAACTCAGGTGAAAAAGTAAGCGTTCTTATAAGGGCGGCGCGCTGTCGCATACCTCCTGAAAGCTCGGAAGGGTAGCAGTTTTTAAAGTCGTATAAACCGTATTTTTTTAGTAAATTAATTCCCTTAGATTTTTGTTTTTTATCCTTGATCTTTTTTATTTTTAATGGCAAAAAAATGTTTTGCTCAATTGTGAGGTGGCTAAATAATTCGTCCTTTTGAAGCATATAACCAATAAGGTTTTCTCTAAAACTCCCATCCTCACAACTAAAAAATTCCACCTTGCCTTCATATTCAATTAGCCCTGCGATTACCGAAAGAATGCTTGTTTTTCCGCAACCGGAAGGGCCGATTATGGCTATGAACTCACCTTTGTTTACCATTAAATTAAGGTTGCTAATTGCTTGTATTTCAGCCTTTTCAGTTTGATAAAAAAGGTTTAAATCGGTAATTTTAAGTAGTGTGTTTTTCATCGTTTCTCCAATTGTTTTTCTTTCGGTAACGTTAATTATTTTAGTATTATGTCAAACATAAAAATATTAATAATTTCAGTTATTACCTAACATTTTTAAATAAATTTCATTTGCATAAGTATTGATTACAAGGTGCTCGAACGGCACGCGAGTTTCAAGTTCTCCGGCGCTTTCAATAACCGTTTGCAACAAGTTGTAGTCTTCTTCAAGCATAGTCATGTTTTTCTTCCAAGCGTCGCATTCGATGTAGCGGCGAACTGATAAAACAATGCTTTCATCGCTCGTTGAGGGGAACTGACCTTTAAGCGCGTTTGCGAGCTCTTCTTCGCTAGCTTCGTTTACAAAATTAATTCCCTTATAAACTGCGCGTAAAAAGGCTTTTATTGTTTTTTCATTATTCAAAATATATTCTTTGGTTGCCATAAAAGCTGTATAGGGTATTTCTCCGCTATCTTTGCCGATACTTGCAACCACGTAGCCCTTTTGTGCTTTTTCAAATTCCGAAGCGGTAGGTTCAAAAAGGGTGCAGTAATCACCTGTTCCGCCTTCAAACGCAGCCGCGGTTAAATTAAATTGAATGTCGTAATTTAGGGTAATATTTTGTCCGTCAATTAGTCCCTTTTGTTTAAGCATATATTCAAGCGTCAGTGCGGGAACGCCGCCTTTTCGGCCTGCAATAATTTCTTTCCCCACTAAATTTGAGTAATCAAAGTTTTCTTCTTTGTTTCGTGATATCAAAAAAGAACCGTCGCGCTTGGTAAGTTGTCCAAAAATCTGAGGATAATTTTCTCTACCGTTTAGGTATACGTACATTGCAGCTTCGGGGCCCATTAATCCAACGTCAGCGGAGTTAGATAGTAGAGCGGTCATTGATTTATCAGCACCTCCGCCGTTAGTAAGTTCAATCTGAATATTTTCTTCTTCAAAATATCCGTTTTCGATTGCTACGTAAAAGGGTGCGTAGAATATTGAGTGGGTAACTTCGTTTACTCTAACGGTAGTGAGATTGCTTTTGGTTGAGTTGCACGCCGATAGTGGAAGGGCAAAAATAATTAAAGCAAGAATAACATTTATAAATTTTTTCATTTTTTCTCCTTTTTTTACAAATTTAATAACAATATATCGTATGTTGCGAAGCAATTATTTGACAATCTAATCAAATTTATTTATAATTATAAATAACTGTAAAAATATACAAAGGAATTTTCGTTATGGAACTTAACAAAAATTACAATCCTAAAGATTTTGAAAAGAGAATATACGACGAATGGGAGCAAAATAAGTATTTTGAAGCTCATCCCAACGATAAAAAGTTACCTTATACTATAGTTATGCCTCCACCCAATATTACGGGGCAACTTCATATTGGTCATGCTCTAAATCAAACCTTGCAGGATGCAATTATACGTTTTAAAAGAATGCAAGGGTACGAGGCTTTATGGTTACCCGGCACCGATCACGCTTCAATTGCTACCGAGGTTAAAATCGTAGAGAAGATAATGAAGGAAGAGGGCAAAACCAAACAGGATTTAGGTAGAGAAGTATTCCTTGAACGTGCTTGGGATTGGAAAAATGCTTACGGCAATAGAATAGTAGAACAAATTAAACGTTTAGGTTCATCATGCGATTGGTCTAAATTAGCTTTTACTATGGATGAACGCTGTTCAAAGGCTGTAATGCACGTATTCGTTAAGCTATACGAAAAAGGTCTTATATATAGAGGCTCAAGAATTATTAACTGGTGTCCTTGCTGTAAAACCGCTCTTTCTGATGCTGAAGTTGAATATAGCGATGAAGATTCATTCTTCTGGCATTTAAGATATCAAGTTAAAGATAGTGATCAATATATTACCGTTGCAACCACTAGGCCCGAAACTATGCTTGGTGATACGGCGGTTGCAGTTAACCCCAAGGATAATCGTTATACCGATATTATTGGTAAAACGGTAATTTTACCCCTTTTAAATAAAGAAATTCCAGTTGTAGCCGATTCTTACGTTGATATGGAGTTTGGTACGGGTGCTGTAAAAATAACTCCCGCTCACGATCCTAACGACTTTGAGGTAGGTTTACGTCATAATCTTCCCGTTGTTCGCGTAATGAACGACGACGGAAGCATGAATGAGTTAGCTGGAAAATACTGTGGATTAGACCGTTTTGAAGCTAGAAAGGTTATCGTTGCTGATCTCGAAGCGTGCGGTGCGCTAGTAAAAATTGAGCCTCATGCACATAACGTAGGGCACTGCTACCGTTGCCATTCTACGGTTGAGCCTATAATTTCAAAGCAATGGTTTGTAAGTATGGAAAGCCTTGCAAAGCCCGCTATTGCTGCCGTTAAAGATAAATCCATCAAATTTATTCCCAAACGTTTTACCAAGATATATTACAATTGGATGGAAAATATCAAGGATTGGTGTATTTCACGTCAACTTTGGTGGGGGCATATGATTCCCGCTTATTATTGCGATGAGTGCGGTGAAGTGGTTGTTAGCGCTGAAGCTCCTACTAAATGTCCAAAATGCGGCTGTACGTCCTTCAAGCAAGATGAAGACGTGCTTGATACTTGGTTCTCTTCTGCGCTTTGGCCCTTCTCAACCCTTGGATATCCCGATAAAACTCCCGAATTAGACTATTTTTATCCCACGAATACTTTGATTACCGCGTACGATATTATTTTCTTCTGGGTAGCAAGGATGATATTCAGCGGTATTGAACACGTTGGCAAAATTCCTTTTAGCGACGTAATGATTCACGGTATCGTTCGCGATGCAGAGGGAAGAAAAATGAGTAAATCGTTGGGTAACGGTATTGATCCTCTTGAAATTATTGATACCTACGGTGCAGATACATTAAGATTTTCACTTATAAACGGTGTTTCGGCAGGTAATGATACTAGATACTCAACCGATAAGATTGAAGGAACGAGAAACTTTATTAATAAGCTTTGGAATGCTAGCCGTTTCGTTTTAATGAACGCAGAGGGCGTTAAGATTAAGGATATTGGCGAATGTAAGCTTACCGTTGCAGATAAGTGGATAATTTCACGCCTTAACGAAACAATTAAGTCTGTAACCTTAAATATGGAAAAATACGAAATCGGTCTTGCTTCTTCAATTGCGTATTCATTCCTATGGTACGATTTCTGCGATTGGTATATCGAACTTAGTAAGCCTGCTCTTTATTCAGAAAACGAACAAGCTAAAACTGATACTCTAAGCGTTCTCGTTTACGTACTTGAACAGTCGCTTAAACTTTTACATCCCATTATTCCCTTTATTACTGAAGAAATATATCAAAATATTCCTTCAACAAAGGGCAGTATTATGGTAAGCGACTATCCCACTTACAATAAAAAGTTTACCTACCGTAAGGATAAAAATGATGCCGAAACGGTTATGTTAATTATTAAAGAGCTTCGTAATTTACGCGCACAAGTTAACGCACCAATGTCTAAAAAGATTGACCTTTACGTGGTAACTTCAAACCGTAAATTAGTTAACAAAACAAGCTCATATATTGAAAAGTTGGCAGGCGTAAATTCAATCAAATTCGTAGATAACAAGGGCGATATTACAGAAAAGGTTCTTTCTGTTATGCTACCTGAATTTGAAATTTACGTACCCCTTGGCGACCTTGTAGATATCGAGCAAGAATTAGCACGCTTAAAAGGCGAGCTTGCAAAAGTAGAAAAAGAAATTGCATTCTTCGAAGGGAAGCTCAACAATCCCGGCTTCGTTGCAAAAGCACCCAAGGCCGTTGTTGACGGAGAAAGAGCAAAGCTTGCAAAAAATATTGAAGTAAAAGAAAAACTACTTGCAAGCATAAAAGAATACGAAAACTGATTACAAAAGAAAAGGGCGGTAGTCATCGCTCTTTTTTTGGGTGCAAATAAAATTTAATTATGGAGAACAATGAAAAAGAAAAATAAATCGTTAAAAATCCGTTTTTTGGGTGGCGTTGGCGAAATCGGTAAAAATATGACGGCGTTTGAATACGGCTCTGATATTATTATCGTAGACGTAGGCCTTACGTTTCCTACGGTTGATATGCCTGGAATCGATTTGGTAATTCCCGATACTACCTATATTTTACAAAACAAAGAAAGGGTAAAGGGAATTGTTTTAACTCACGGCCATGAGGACCATATAGGCGGATTGCCTTATTTGCTTAAGGAACTAAAAGTTCCCGTATACGGAACTAAGCTTACGTTGGCATTGGCAGAGCATAAGTTAAAGGAGCAAAACGTTAAAGGAGTAAAGCTTAATACAGTTAAGCCCTCTTCAAAAGTTAATCTAGGTTGCTTTAACGTTGAATTTATACACGTTAACCATTCAATCGCAGGAGCTTGTGCTCTTGCAATTAACACTCCCGTAGGAACGATACTTCATTCGGGCGATTTTAAAATTGATTTAACTCCCATTAGCGGAGAAATTGCCGATATTACAAGGTTTTCTGAAATCGGCAAAAAAGGCGTTTTGCTGTTGATGTGCGAGTCGACTAACGTTGAAAGAAGGGGTTATTCGATGAGCGAGCAAGTTGTTGGTGAAACCTTGGATAAATTATTTGCTGCAAATCATAAAAAGCGCTTGATAATTGCAACCTTTGCAAGTAACGTTTATCGAGTTCAACAAATTATAAATTTGGCGGCAAAATACAAAAGAAAGGTTGCCTTATCGGGTAGAAGTATGATAAACGTCGTTGAAATAGCTAAAAAAATTGGCGAAATGGAAATACCCGACGGCCTTTTAGTCGACATAGATAAAATTAAGAATATTCAAGATAAAGATTTAGTTATCGTTTCAACCGGGAGCCAAGGCGAACAGATGAGTGCTCTTACTCGCATGGCATCCGATGAGTTTTCGCAGGTAAAAATTGGCGTTAACGACACTATAATTATTTCTGCAAGCCCCATTCCTGGTAATGAAAAAAGTGTGTACACGGTAATAAACAACCTATATAGAAAGGGTGCAGAGGTAGTATATGATGATTTAAACAGCATTCACGTATCAGGCCATGCATGTCAGGAAGAGTTAAAAATTATTCATTCGCTCATTAAGCCCAAGTTTTTTATTCCCGTTCACGGTGAATTTCGCCATTTAAAAAAGCACTGCATGTTAGCTAAAGAACTTGGAATGAAAGAAAGCAATATGCTTATTTGCGATTTGGGCGATACGGTTGAGCTTACTCAAAAGTCGATTAAGCGTGGCGAACGCTTTAATGCGGGTAGCAAGCTGGTCGACGGCCTTGCTATCGATCAAACGCAAACCTTGGTCCGCGATAGAATTCATTTAGCTGAAGACGGTATCATCGTTGCAATATGTTGCGTTTCGGCCGAAACGGGAGAATTTATTCAAGATCCCGAATTCGTTATTCGCGGCGTAGTGCTTTCAGACGGGCAAACTGCAGAGCTTAAATCAATCGTTGTGTCTACCGTAAACGAATACGGAAACAAGGTTATCGGCGATAATCTTGAATTGCGCCAAAAAATTAGAAAAAATCTTAAAAATTATATTTATAAACAAACGAAAAACACACCTATAATTTTACCGGTTGTAACCGAAATTTAAGTATGAGTGAATTTACAAAATCAAAAGTCAACCTCAATATCGATAGCGGAATTGCTGATATGCGCGCACAATATCGCGAAAAAGGCATTCCCACCATTTTAGACGAAAGCCTCAATCTGCTGCTGCTTACCTTGAAAATTAAAAATCCTAAAAAGATTTTAGAAATAGGAACGGCAACAGGAATGAGCGGTATTTGTATGTTGTTAAACAGCCAAGCACATCTTACAACTATCGAGGCCAACGAACAAAGTTATTTATCCGCTAAAGCTAATTTTGAAAGCTACGGCCTTTCAACTCGGGTTAGTGCATATTTTGCTGATGCTGGTGATGCTATTAGGTTTTTAGACGGAGGCTATGACTTTATATTTTTAGACGGAGCAAAGGCAAGATATTACGATTATCTACCAGAGCTAAAGAGGTTGCTTGCAAAAGGTGGGGTGCTTTTTGCTGATAACGTATTGTTTCGCGGCCTTATAGAATGCAAAAAACCACCGCACAGAGATATGACCATCGTTCGCAATATGCGTGCTTTCATCGATGATTTAACTACAGATAAAAATTATACCGCAAGCGTTATAGATTGCGGCGACGGAGTTTTAATCGCTTACGCTAACTAATATTTATGAAAAACTTTGAATTACTTGCCCCAGCCGGCAATTTTGAAAAACTTAAAACAGCACTTTATTTTGGAGCAGATGCAGTTTACGTTGGTGGAACTGTGTTTTCGCTGCGCGCTCTTTCTGAAAACTTTGACCGCGAGCAAATGAAGCAAGCGATTGAATATACCCATTCGTTTGGAAAAAAGTTGTACGTGGCCGTTAACATTTTGGCAAAAAACTCTGATTTTGCTTCTATTGGCGAATACCTCAATTATTTATATTCAATCGGAGCAGACGCCGTAATTTTATCCGACCCCGGAGTGATTCAAATTTGTAAGCAAGTTGCGCCTAATTTAGAAATTCATCTTTCAACGCAGGCGAGTACGCTAAATAAATATTCGGCAAAATTTTGGGTTGATCAAGGAGTAAAGCGCATAGTTCTTGCCCGTGAACTTTCACTTGCCGAGGTTAAGGAGATCAGTGAATATTGTGGTGGCGAAATTGAAGTTTTTGCACATGGAGCAATGTGCATTTCGTATAGCGGAAGATGCTTGCTTTCTAACTATCTATCACACCGCGATTCAAATAGAGGAGCATGCGTTCAATGCTGTAGATGGGAGTATGAAATACGCGAAAAATCTAAAACCGATGGGGAGTTTTTGCCCGTAGAAGAGGATGAGCGAGGCACTTACATCTTTAACAGTAAAGACCTCAATATGATAGAATATCTCGATTTGCTACACGAAAGCGGGGCAGTTTCGCTAAAGATTGAGGGCAGAATGAAGAGTGAGTATTATCTTGCAACCGTTATTAACGCATATCGCAGAGCTATTGATTGCTACGAAAAAAATGGAAAAGAGTATAAAAATAATCAACTTTTCCAAGATGAAGTGGCAAAAACAGCTCATAGAGCCTTTACTACTGCTTACGCATTGGGGAAAAATAACGAAACGGTTAATTATGAAGATTCTCAAAGCCGAGGCAATCGTACTTTTATTGCTTCGGTAATTGAAAGTGGGCGCGACGAAAAAGGAAATTACGCCTTGATTGAGATGCGTAATAGATTTGCCGTTGGCGATAATCTTGAGGTTTTATCTCCGAGTGATAGCTTTAATCAAATAATTAACGTTTGCAATCTTACCGATATCGATGGTAACGCCGTATTTGATGCAAAGCTCGTTCAGCAAAAGCTAAAGCTGTATACCGACGTAAAATTAAATAAGGGCGATATTTTGAGAAGATAAATAAACTTATAACTTAAAATTTTTTAAAGTAATATAAAAATCGGCAAAGTCATACATTTTTCTTATGGAGAAATATTATGATTGCCGATTTTTTATCTTTTATTTTAGGAAAATTA
>JAFTIY010000054.1 GCA_017456665.1 Clostridia bacterium
AATATACTTCAGATTGATATTTAGACAGCATTATTAAGCCCGAATTCATTTGGTACGTTCCCCAAAATCTAAGGGGCTTTTTACTATAAATTTCAAACGCCATTGGCGCATCCGTTCCCTCGTGGTTGCTAAGTATTACGCCCCCGCTCGTTATCTCTTCGCCAAGGTAAATAAAGGTGGGCTGTTTATACTTGATTTTCATTAGCTTTTTTAAAAAGCCAAAATACCATTTTCTTTTGTTTTTAACCTTCTTTTCTTTTGCCATTTTTTTCCTCTTTTTTGTAGTATTGCTTTAATTTTATTATTAAAATTATAGCAATATTCTTCGTTTAAATCAACCTTAAAAGGCTTAAAAAAAGGGCACAAAAATAAAAAGTTGTTATATCAATTTTTGTTGAACTTTCAATATTGATAAATAATAAAAAAATCGCGTTATAGGTTGATTAACGCGATTTTTAGTTATTATTTAAGGTTTGCGTGGCTGTTTATTCGCTTTATTACAAGTGGGCAAATAAGCGCCCACGCAAGGTCTATGGGAATAAAGAGTAATCCGTAAGAAATAAAGCTTTGCAGTAAGGTTATTTTAAAGGATAAATGTGTGGTTAAAATAATATAAACGTAAAGGTTTCCTATTAAGTGAATTATAAATAAAAGGGCTAATGAAATAAGCAGTAAACGCTTGTAATCGGTTAGCCTTTTTTTAACTAATAAGCACTTAATTAAGCTTGCAATTAAAAAGACTAAAAGGTAGCCAAACGACGGGTTTAATAGGTAAGAAAATCCACCGCCACTTGCAAAAAGCGGTAGCCCTATAAGCCCTGCAAAAATATACGCGCCAACGGTAAAAAAGGGGGCGAATCCGTTTAGGGTGAAAACGCAAAGTAAAAAGCATGCCGTTAGCAGGGTAAAGGGAACTATGGGGGATGGAATTTGTATTTTTGCAGAAATGGTTAAAAGCGCCAAATAAAGTCCGCAAAGCGCTATTTTGCTTCCGTTTGCTTTCATATTAAAAGGTTAGCTTAAAGTCCAGCTGGATTGCCGTTTGACTGTCGAATGCGGTAAGGGTTGGGATTTCTATTAAATCACGGCCAAAAAATCCGCTTACGTCACGCGCGAACATCTTGTCGCCAATAAAATATCTGCCTCTTCTATCCTTAAAAAGCTCTCCGCTTTCTTCAAACAGCTCTTTGTTTGCCGCATAGCACTTTAAGGCTATTGCGTAAAGTGGGGTAACTATTTGCTTAACCTCGTAACGGCTAACCTTAAGGTTGGGGGCGTCTTCCGTGGTAAAGGTATCTGCGCCCGTTTGTCCCTTTTCTCTTTGGCAAAACTGTAATCCGTTAAACCAAATTCTTCTTGCAAGCGATTTATATCTTTCATCCTGCAGTAAGGCGTAAAAGGTAAGAGCCACCTCTAAAGATTTTGCCGTTGCCGCGCTAGAGCATTCCTTTTTGTTAATAAAACTTATAGCAACGCCGTAATTAAGGCTTTGCGCCTTTACGCATAAATTATCAAAAAGTCGAGCTATAGGCTCGTAAACGGCAATATTATCGCTCATTTGCGCTAATTTTAACGCGCCCGAAATAAAGCATAAATAATCGTAACAGTTATCTTGCGAATTATTAAAGTTAAGCTTATTTAAGTTGCTTATAACCTTATTGAAGAGTAAAAGCGCGTCCTTATCGCGGGTAATAGCGTAAAAGTCCGCTATACCGTTTAGGGCGCTTAAGCTTCTTGCAGGAAGTAAGGAATTTTCTTCAATAAGCGTATCTATACGGGTAAATAGGGCGTTTAAAAGTGGGGTAACGCAAGCGTCAATTAACTCGTCTGCTTCGTTAAGCGCGGTGCATTTTTTATAAGCGCAAAGTGCTGTTAAAATATTTCCGTAAAGGTTAATTTGCTCGTCGCCATCAATAGTTGCTTGCCTTGTAAACACCTTGTTTACCGTTTTAACAAGCTCGTTTACTCTTTTTAAAGGGCTTTCCCCCGTAAAAAAGTGACAGCAAGCCCCCTCTAATAACGCTACCGCGCATTTAAGGGTAGAAAGGTCGCTTGCGCAGTCTTGCAAGTAGTCCTTATTACTAATATATTCGAAATGCTTTTTAATCTTTTTTGAGTATTTCATAAAACCCCTATTTATTATTTCGTATTATTCTTTGCCGTTTTACAGGAAGCAATTAGCATAACTCTTAAAGAAGTACATTTAGAATTTAATCTTTTAAAGGTTTCTTCATCAATATACTTTGTTTTATATAGTAATTCAAGCCAATATCCCGTTTCACTTGCCTCTTTAAGGGCAATTTCAAATTTGGACACAAAATCTTTTGTGCCTTGCGCATATTGTGCTTCGTGAATATTAGCGCCGATAGAAGTTCCGCTTCTGCCAATTTGATTAGCAATAATGCTCTCGTGATTAGATTTTAGAAGCTTTACTAAATTTATAATTTCAACGGAAAATTCCATTGATAGGTCAATGAGTTTATTTTCTTTCATAACACACCTGCTTTTACCATTATAACATAAAAGAAATAGCGTGTCAAATGATGCATTACCTGCGGTAATATGATGTTTTTCATTTTATTCAAAATGATACAGCGCCTTTTTAGGGCGCAATGATAAGATGTTTACTCATGAGCCGAATGGCGCGCATCATTAGGCGAAGCCGTCATCATTGGCGAAGCTAACATCATTTACAGTATGTAAACATCATTCAAAAAACGCGTTTTGCATACTGACAAAAACGCGTTTTTTGTTGGAGCACCCGACAGGGATCGAACCTGCGGCCTTGAGAATCGGAATCTCACGCTCTAATCCAACTGAGCTACGGGTGCACTTTTTTATAAAATTGCTTTTAAATAAGCAAAGTAGCCTAATTATTATACATAAAAAGGCAAAAAATGTAAACGCTTTTAATTAAATAAAAGCAAATAATTGCAAAATAGCAAAATACAACCTTAAAAAGCACAAAACAATCAAAGCGAACTTGGTCCGCTTTCATTTTTATACTTGTTATTAAATTTTAATTGCTTTTAACCTTCGCTAAACCTTAGGGTACCGTTTTGAAGGGACGGTAAGCAAAAATAAAGAAAATGGTAAATAGCCCTGCAAGACCTACTAAAGAGTAGATTACGCGACTTACCATAGATGCATCACCAAAAAGCATTGCTACAAGATTA
>JAFTIY010000055.1 GCA_017456665.1 Clostridia bacterium
AAAGCTGTTTGACACCTCGATACCAATACGTGACGTACCTGCAATGGGGGCTACTATTCTTATCTTGTTCTTAGATTTTAGCCAAAGAGTTAAATCGTCTTGCTTTTCGGTAACTTTTTTGATCGAAATAGTGGGCGGAATGCTCAACTCAAAGCGAGTTATAGCGGGGCCAACCTTTACGTCTTCTATTTTAGCATCGATATTTACCGTGCTTAAAACTTGCAAAATGGTTTCTTTTCTTTGACTTTGTTCTTCTAAATTATTGCGCTCGTCATTCGCATTGGGCTTGTACTCGTTAAGCAAATCGATAGGCGGAAATACGTATTTATAGCTCTTGGGAATATTATCTATGGGATTTTCTAGCCTATTTTTCTCCGGCAACGAATCGATAGAAAGCTGAGTACCACTAGTACTACCGTTTGCCTCACTCTTTGAAGTTCCCGTTGCTAAAGGAGCAGGCTTTGTTGTGCCTAAAGACGAGCCGCTTGTAACAACCGTTGAATTTGGCGTTTCGCCTTTATGGCTCATATCGCGTGAAATGCTGGCGCGCGGTTTTCTCTTTGAAGGCTCGCTCGCATCAAAATAAGAGCCTATAGCCTGTTCTCCGTACACCTCGCCGCTATCGTATTCATCGTAACCTTCATTTGAAGATGGAACGGTATATTCAGGTTGAGCAGGCGACTGCTGCTCTTGCGCACGCGCCTCTGCCCTGCTCTGCTGAGCCATTCGCGCCCTTTCAAACGGGGTTTGGCGATGGCCGCTATCCATTCTTCTATCGCCTCGTTCGCCATATCCCTCTGCTGAAACGCCGTCGGTTGAATAACTGCCCAAACGCTCGTTGCTTTCGGTTGGCCTAAACGACCTTACTCTATCACTAGGTGAGGGTGCACCTTCATCGTAACCGGAGCGAGTGCTCTCAGGTGCGCGTTCAGGCATGCGCTCGGGTGTGCGCTCGCCCATTCGCGAGTAACTGCCCGTACGTGCGCCATCGGTATAACTCTCTTCACTTCGGCGGGTTTGTGTTCCGTCAAAAGGAGTAAAGGGTTTGCGAGCGTAACTTTGCTCTCCGTAACCGCTTGAGCGATCTTCTTCTACACCGCGAGAACTACCGCTAAATCCGCTTCTTTCGCCAAAATCACCGTATCTACCGAAGGATGAATCGGAATTACCCTCGCGATCGGATCTATCGTAAGCAGGTCTTTCACTATAAGCGGAAAATCTATCCTCACTTCTAGAGCGATCAAAGGCGCTATCTGCTCTTCCTTCGCCCTCGTAATTGGATGGAGTAAATTCTGAAGAACGTTCGCGGAAAGAATCTATACCCCTTCTTTCATAACCGCCGTTATTTATAACGTAGGTATCGCGCTCGGGCTCTGAAAGGTCTATATCCATATCCCTACCCGATTCAGTGCTGTAAGATGACGCCGAAGTAGAACTCATACTGCCCATCGGGTTAGAAATGGGAGCAGTAGATCTTGCCGTATACGGGCGGCGAACGAAATCGGTTTTATCTTGCATGTCTCTATCGTAGCTTTCGCGGTAACTGCGCTCGGGTTCAATGGGGTTTGCCGAATAAGAGCCGCGACCGCTAGGAACGCCCAGCCCATCGCTCTCATCAAAAAGAACCTTAAGACCTGCGCCACTTTCGTTCTGGGTATTTTTCTTTTCTTTATCGGTTTTGAGTTCAAACGCACCTCCGCCAAAAATTATCTTTTTGGGAGGAGCATATTCGGGTTGCTCATCGTTTTCATCATCGTTTACAAAATCATCGCCATCTGTGGCTGCAGAATCTGCTTTATCGCCATTATTTTTCTTTGACGGTTGATTTGTTTTTCTTGGCTCGCGCTCTGAAAGAGCTATTGCAATACGCTTTCGCAAAAGCACTACGGTAGTAGCCGCAAGCGCAAACGAATAAATTACGTAACCGCCTACGGGAGAAAGATAATTAACTACGGGATAGTTTATTAACGCGAGCAATACGCCACCTGCGGTACTGCTACTTAACGAAAGCCCACCGTTATAGCACGCTGTAATATAATCGCCGTACGTTCCGCTAACGGTAGTTTTTGCCGTTTGAAAAATAAGACCTGCAAAAAGTAAGTACAATGCAAAATAAATGCACGCCTTTTTAAAAGTTTTATTTTCAACCCTAAAGCCTATAAGCAACTTAACTCCCATAAAAGTAGTAACCAACAGCACGGGAAAAGAAAGGTAGCCGAACACACCTAATAAAAAGCGCTGTACGGTAGGACCTAGATCGTAAAAAATAGAATCACCCGAAATAAGGCAAAGCAAAGCAAGCAAGCTAAATAAAGCAAGCGCCATGCCAAATACTTCAGCAGTGAAAAATACGTTATTTTTTTTAGAATTAGACTTATTTGCCAAATTTATCACACCCCGTAAGTGATTTTAAACGCAATACCCTTACAAAAGCCGATGCTCGAGCACGCGCGTTATAATTATACTTATATAAGTATAACATAATAATTATTAATAGGCAATTATTTTAGTGAACTTTTTTTGTTGAATTTTGCATTTTATTGTTTTGCCTTCATTTTTAATCGTAATATAACCTTCACCAAAACCTAGTTTTTGGTTTACTTTAAACAAGATTACACAAACGTCTATTGCCTCGTTTTTTACTAAAGCCAAAAAATAGTATTTTTTACACAAAAGCCCGCCTATAGGTTGATTAACGGTATATTTATAAACTCTAAAAAAATAAATTTAGCATACGTATTAAAAAAATAGTATATAGCTTCATTAGCTTTTTATATTATTATAAAACGGCAAAAAAAGAGTAAAAAAATATCGATAATCGACTTATAGCCCAACTTTTTAAAAATCACCCCTCGTTAAGCAACCCTCGTTAGAAAAAAGTCTACTTATTAATAATTAATATTCGCCTAATTTTTTAGTGCGCTACAAAGTTTTAGTTCTATCTGTTTTTTAAAAAAGTGCCCCTATAACGCGGTTAACCGTACATTAATAAAAAAAGCTCGCATTTTTTGCGAGCTTTTTCATCGTTAATTTTTACTTAATTCATTTAAAATTTTCTCACTTTTTTGAGCTACCTCTTTTAACGCCCCCTCCTTAAAGGGAGAGTTAATACCTACTTCTTCGAGCATTTGAGTAAACAGCTTACTGCCGCCGTAAGAGGTAAATTTATAATAATCGTTAAACGCCTGCTGATAATCTTCAAGCGATTTAAACAAAAATTGTAACGCGTTAGATTGAGCCAAGCAGTAGTCGATATAGTAAAAGGGAGATTCGTAAATATGCATTTGATATTGCCAACGAGTACCCTTTTCAAAATAAGTCATACCCTCCGTTGATAGATAGGGGCGGAATTTTGCTTCAAGCTTATTCCACTCTTCGTTACGCTCTGCGGGAGTTAAATCGGGGTTTTCGTACACTATATGCTGAAATGCATCTACGATTATGCCGTAAGTTAAAAAGCTTAAATTATCAAATAAGTGCTTAAACTTATAATCTTTAGTACGTTCACCAAAAAACTTATCCATAAATTTCCAGCATAAACATTCCATACTCATAGAATGAGTTTCAGCCGTTTCCATTCCGTAATAAGCTTCGGGATCTATTTCATTTTTAAAGCAAAGGTAGGAAGCAAAGGCGTGCCCCGCCTCATGAGTTAAAACGTCTACGTCGCCCGATGTGCCGTTAAAGTTTGCCAGAATAAAGGGTTGCTTATATTTGGGGAACTCCGTACAGTATCCGCCACCCCACTTACCCTCGCGGGATAACACGTCGAACGCGTCGTTTTGTATCATCATATCGATAAACTTACCCGTTTCTTCGCTCATTTCGTGGTACATTTGCCTACCCGCTTCAAAAATTTGCTTATCGTTAAGCACGGGCTCGGGATCACCTTCAGCAAAACAAACGCCGTAATCGTACAACATCATTTTATCTATACCCATTTTTTTAGCGCGTTCAGTGCGAATTTTACTAACAACGGGCACGATATCGTTTAAAATATTTTCGCGGAATTTTTCTACGTCAGCTCTATCGTAACAAATTCTGTGCATGCGGTAATAGCCAAGCTCTACGAAGTTTTTATAACCCATTTTGGTAGCCATACGGTGACGCACCTTTACCAATCTATCAAAAACGTCGTCTAAAAATTGGCCGTTAGCCTGTAACGCTTTACCTAAAGCCTCATACGCTTGCCTTCTTTGTTCTCTGTCGCCACCCTCCATATATTTACGA
Source organism: Clostridia bacterium (assembly GCA_017456665.1). Taxonomy (GTDB): domain Bacteria; phylum Bacillota; class Clostridia; order Christensenellales; family Borkfalkiaceae; genus HGM11416. The sequence goes on from JAFTIY010000055.1 coordinate 4,231, forward strand.
AGGATGGGCAAAGGCATTTTTTCGCCATTAAACTCGATAGTAAGCTCGCTCATAAACTGCGAATACTCGTTTGAAATAGCGCTTTCCTCTTGCATTTCGGGAATAATCTTTTCATCCATAGATTTAAGTGAAATTTCATATTCCTTATAAACGGGAACGGGTAAAAGCTTTTCTACTTCTGCACGGTAAGGCGTTTGTAGCATAGCTTTGGTATACTCCACCTGATATCCCGTTAAAAGAGGCATATTTTGCTCGTAATATTCCTTTTCATCTTTATAAAATTGGTCTTTGGTGTTTATAGACCAACGCATATATGCAAGCGAAAACTGCGTATTTAACAACTCGTTTTCATCTAAAATTATTTTGCGGGCGTCAAGCACCTGTTTAGCGCTTTTTGCCTGCTTTATTTGCTCAATACCTCTTTTATAAACTTCTATTGTATCTTCTATATTTCGCCTCTCGTAAGGCAGTTGACAAACCTTCATAACGCTCTCCTTAAAGTCACTAAAATAGAACTAGCCCACCGTATTTCGCTTTAAGCAAAGTACAGTAGGCTAACTTGTGTATTAAATTATTTTTGCCTTTAAAGGCTGCTAAATTTAGCTAAAAGCAAACTATTTATTTTCAACTAAAGCAACGATATCGCCAACAGTTTTAAGCTCTGCAGCTGCTTCATCAGAAATATTTACGCCATATTCTTTTTCGAGATCTAAAAGCATTTCTACAACGTCTAAAGAGTCAGCGCCGAGATCCTTAATAATTTCACTTTCAGGAGTGATGGTTGATTTATCAATTCCGAGTTGTTCTGCCATAAGAGCAGCAATATTTTCAAAAGTAGACATTAAATTCCTCCTACGCGCCATAACTTAAGCGCACTTTTTATAAATAAATTTTAACAAAAGCTATGGCCATTGTCAAGCAAATAACGCTATTTAGAGCTTTTTTGCTCAATTATTTAGCACTTTGAGCACTTTTGCCTATTTTTTTGCGGTTATTTTTTTATTTTAGGCTGTTTTTTAAGGCTTAAACCAATACGTTTTTTTCTAACGTCAACTGAAATAACGGTAGCCTCTACAACGTCGCCAACCTTTAAAACCTCGCTGGGATGGCGTATATAGTTATCAGAAATTTCAGAAATATGAACGAGCCCATCTTGATGAACGCCAATATCAATAAATGCACCAAAGTCTATTACGTTACGAACCGTGCCCTTAATTTTCATTCCGGGAACAAGATCCTCAAGATCCATTACGTCGGTACGGAGCATAGGCTTGGGTAAACTGTCGCGCACGTCTCTACCTGGTTTTAATAGCTCGTTTACGATATCTGCAAGAGTCATTTCGCCAAGGCCGGTAAATTCACAAACCTTTTTAACGCCTAAAGCTTTTATTTTATCGTTAATATCGCCAAGCTTTTGTAAACGAACGTCTTCTGCGGTATAACCGAATAATTGAAGAAGCTTTTCAGTTCCCTCGTAAGATTCGGGGTGAACGCCCGTATTATCTAAAATATTTTTAGCGCCGGGAATACGCATAAAGCCCGCACATTGAGTAAACGCCTTTTCGCCAAGTTTTGATACCTTCAAAAGCTCGCGGCGGCTCTTGAATTTGCCGTGCTCTTCACGGTAAGCAACGATATTTTTAGCAATTCCGCTGTTTAAACCTGAAATATACGAGAGAAGTGAGGCTGAAGCGGTGTTAAGATCTGCGCCAACCTTGTTTACGCAATCCTCCATAACTCCCTTTAAAACGCTATCTAATCTATTTTCGGGCATATCGTGCTGATATTGACCTACGCCGATTGATTTTGGATCGATTTTGATAAGCTCTGCCAAAGGATCTTGAAGCCTTCTTGCAATTGAAACTGCAGAACGCTCCGAAACGTCGTAATCGGGGAACTCTTCTGCGCCAAGCTTTGAAGCAGAATAAACTGAAGCGCCAGCCTCGCTAACTACCATATAGCTAACCTTTCCGCCGTATTCGCTTACCAATTCAGAAACGATAATTTCGCTCTCCTTAGAAGCCGTTCCGTTGCCGATAGAAATAATTTCTACACCCCATTTAGAGATAAGCTTTCTAACAACGGCCTTACCCTCTTCTACCTTGTTTTGAGGTTGAGTGGGATAAATAACCGTTTTATCGAGCACCTTGCCCGTTTCGTCTACTACGGCAAGTTTACAACCGGTACGGTACGCAGGGTCCCAACCGAGCGTAACCTTATCACGCATGGGAGGTTGCATAAGTAAGGGGCGTAAATTTACTTCAAACATCTTAATAGCCTGCTCGTTATCCTTATAGGTGAGTTCGTTTCTTACTTATCTCTCGATCGAGGGGAAGATAAGACTGGAATAACTATCCACGAT
>JAFTIY010000056.1 GCA_017456665.1 Clostridia bacterium
AACTTCAACGAGACCGGTATTCACGATCTTTCCGCCGAGTGCGAATACTTTAGTACCCTAGCTCTTTTCAGTACCCAGAGCGTTAAACCATGCAGCGCCGTTTCTGATAATTGCGGGAACGTTTGCATAAGTTTCTACGTTATTTAAGATAGTGGGTTTACCGAAAAGACCTTTAATTGCGGGGAACGGAGGTCTGGGACGGGGTTCACCACGCTTACCTTCAATAGAAGTCATAAGTGCAGTTTCTTCACCGCAAACGAACGCACCTGCGCCAAGTCTGATTTCTAGATTAAAGCTGAAGTCGCTACCAAAAATGTTATTTCCGAGCACGCCGTAAGCCTTCGCGTCGTCAATAGCCTTTTGTAAGCGTTGAACAGCGATAGGATATTCAGCTCTTATGTAAACGTAACCTTGGTTACTGCCGATAGCGTATGCGGCAATAGCCATAGCTTCGATAACTACGTGAGGATCGCCTTCAAGAACAGATCTGTCCATAAATGCGCCGGGGTCGCCCTCGTCTGCGTTACAGCAAACGTATTTAACGTCGCCCTGAGAAGCCTTTGCAAACGCCCATTTTCTACCGGTGGGGAAGCCTGCGCCACCACGACCGCGCAATCCGCTTGCGAGCACTTCATCGATAACCTCTTGAGGAGTCATAGAGGTTACTACCTTAGAAAGCGCTTGATAACCGTCGCGAGCGATATATTCTTCAATACATTCAGGGTTAATTACACCGCAGTTACGTAAAGCAACGCGTTTTTGCTTTTTCATAAATTCGGTATCTTCGAGTTTCATAACGGTTTCGCCGGTTTCTTCTTTATGGAGAAGACGTTCAACGGGTTTTCCGTTAATGATGTGCTCGTTTACGATATCTTCAACGTCGGCAACAGTTACTAAGCTGTAAAAAGTGCCTTCGGGATATACTACAACGATGGGGCCCTTAGCGCAAAGACCAAAACAACCGGTCATTACGATTCTCATTTTCTTTTCGAGGCCCTTTGCAGCCATTTGCTCTTTAAGAGCGTTAATAATTGCCATTGATTTATTTGAGGTACAACCGGTACCACCGCATACTAAAACGTGATGCATGCCGGCACCGAAGAGTTCACCTCTTTTTTCTTTCATTGCGTTAAGCTCCGCAATTGTTTTCATAATTAAAATCCTCCGTTAAAATGATGTACCAGCAAGGTATTAGTCGTTGTATTCGGCAAGTATGCGCGAAACGTCTTTAGCGGTAATTTTGCCGTAAACTTCGTCGTTAATAGTCATAACGGGAGCTAAACCGCAGCAACCGATGCAACGGGTTGCATCAAGCGAAAACTTTTTATCGGGCGTTACACCGCCGTTTTCGATACCGAGTTGCTTTGAAAGCTCATCAAAAAGCTCACCTGAACCTTTAACGTAGCAAGCAGTACCTAAACAAACTGCAACTTTGTATTTACCCTTGGGTGATAATGCAAACTGCGCATAGAAAGTAGCTATGCCGTATACTTCAGAAAGGGAAACGCCCATTTCTTCTGCAATTATAACCTGTACTTCTCTAGGTAAATAACCGTAAATGTCTTGAGCCTGTTGCATTGCAGGCATAAGCCCGCCGGGCAGGTCTTTAAGTTTGGCAAGAACAGCCCTTAACGCAGCTTCCTGCTCTGGGGTTCCGTCAAAAGGAATGTTGCTGATCTTCTTCATAAATGTCCTCCGAAGTGGTTTGCTCCGTTTAAATCGCGTTAATTAATCGCATTACGGAATGAATTTTTGTTTAACGCAACCTATTTTTTGATTGCATTACATGTCAAAAGTCATTATACCATATAAATATGGTAAAGTCAATGGTTTACGCCGCCTAAACAAAAAAAATCTTTTGTTGTCATTTTTTAATAATATCAACAGATATGAAAAAGTTTACCTGTAATTATACCCGTCGCGTATGATTGTATACGTTTAAATACCTAAAAAGTAGGGCTATAGCGCGATTAACGCAGGTTTTACAGTCATTCCGAGCATTCTTCCCTCATCATAAGCACCCTCTTTCACACTGTCATTCTGAGCACTCTTTTTCCCCGTCATTCTGAGCGTAGTTAAAGAATCTTACAGTTTAATATAAAAAGCAGAAATGGGGCTATAGCGCGATTAACGCACGTTTTACAGTCATTCCGAGCATTCTTCCCGTCATAAGCGTCCTCTTTCACACTGTCATTCTGAGCACTCTTTTTTCCCGTCGTTTTAAGCGAAGTCGAAGAATCTAGCAAGTATAATTCTGATATATAACAGTCATCCTATGCGCAACTGAATAATCTAATAGTTAATATAAAAAAGCAAAAAGCAGGCCTATAGCGCAATTAACGGCATTTAGAGATAAAAAACACCCGCAAAAGCGGGCATTTTTAACAAACGGTTAAAGTAAAAAAACACTAGTGCGCAATTAAAATAAGACATCGCTTCCGCAAAGCGGTTAATTTTACATAATAAAACCAACGTTACGCCTTAAATAAATTAAGTGTTATTCTACCTCTACGATACCGTTTTCTTTAACGGTAATTTTCATACCGTCTTTAACGTAATTTAAAAATTCTTCACCCAAGCAGTCGATAACGGGCATCGTTACGTTATCTACCCAAACGTCGGCAAGAACGGCCCCTGCTGCTGCGAGCGAATCGATATGATTTGCAAATAGCATACAAGCGGGATTACGCTGCATAGCGCAAGCGCAATATAGCACCAAGCCACCGGTAGTAGAACCAATGGTTTGAGGCAAGCAAAGCGCCTTGCCTACAAGCGACTTACCGTAAAGCTCTTGATTGTTCTGATCGCCGCATTTTACCTTTTTATCGCCAAATTGCAGTGCCATTTGAAGGGATGCTAACGTATTAAAGCCCTGTGTGGTTACTACTGCCTCGCAGGTAACTTCTCCGGGCGTTACAACTCTACCTTTAAATTGCTTCATTATTTATTACCTCCCGTAATAGCGCGTAAAATTTCTTCATCGGTGTAATATCTGGCACTCGTATAGGTGCGCAACTTGTTAGAAGAAGTGATAACGGGCATTTTTTTACACAGCGGATTATTCATATACATCAGCGGGCAAATATAAGAAGTAATAACTCCCGTTTTTTGAAGGCGAGCATAATATTGAGTGTTTTTAAACTGCTCTAAAACCTTAGGAGCGGCAGTTAAAACGGTGGGAATAACTATTTTTTCTTTTTGATTTTGTTTGAGCTCTCGTTCGATATTTACAGTCCAAGTTTTTAACTGCTCAAGCGAAAGATGGGGGCATCCAACGAAACAAACCTTGGGCTTTGCATCTTTATTTTTCCAAACGACGGGATAATTATCTTTTACCCTTTGTAGCTCGGCATCGTCAATAATATATTCCTTTGCTCCCTCTTTAATCAAATCTTTTCCACTTTCCTTTGCTTCGGGAGTAAGATTTTCGATGTGATAAAGCCCTACTGCGCCGTTTGAAGCGGTTGCAGCGCCAAAATCCTTTAAGTATGCGCAAGCACTGTCGTTTAATTCTTGCCCAATCCATCTATCCAAGCCTACGACGTAGGGAACGTCTTCCATAACCTTCATTCCGATAGCCGAGCCTAAGAGCTGTGCCTCGGGCTTTTTGGTGGTTTGAACCTTTATTACCCACGTAGCCTTTCTTCCCTCGTCAGTTAAAAGGCCGAAGTAAGGAACGTAGCCAACGATAGAGCCCATAATATCTATAATGCCGGAGTTACGGTTACATCTTGCGCCGAGAACTGAATTTGCGTATACTACCGCACTAGATTCAGCCCACGAAAGCACGTCTCCCTTTTTAGGTTTATTGCCAACCTCATCCATATAGCAGGTGCAGGTAAAAGCGTTTTCATCCATAAGACCAAGCTCTTTTAACTGATTTTCGTAAAAATCCTGCTTGGTATACATAAAATTTTTAAAAACGAAATTTTGCAAAAAATTTGCGGGAACGTTATCGTCTAAAGGACGTGGATCAACCGAAAATTTTTGTTCAGAGCAAACGCCTGCATCTAAAAGCTTTTGCATTAAATCGTACACGGGCGACATTACCTTAAGCCCGAACGACGTTACCAAATGATTATATTTAGAGGTTATAGGCACGAGCTTTTCAGCCTCGAACGCCTCGCCGTACATAACGAGCGTTTTCATAACCTTTGCAAGAGTTTCGCCACTTTTTCCATCTAATATATCTTGCTGCTTTGCTGTAAGTATCATACTATCCTCCTAATTAAAGCTTCATGCAAGTTTCCCACGCACCCCAAATAACGGTACGTAAGTTGCCAACCTTGCTAGCGTCGCCTATAACGTGAACTTTTTTACCCTTTTGAGCCAAGGGAGCAGGATTATATCCAACAGACATAATAACCGAATCGCTTTCTATTTCAAAAGCATTTTCATCCTTACCCTTCACCTTAACCGCACCGTCTAGCACCTCTAAAAGCGAGGTTTCAAGATATACGGGAACTTTATTAGTTTTAAAGAAATCGCGAAGATAACTGGTATTTGCAAGGCAAACGCCTTTGGTGGTAATCAAGTCGTCTTGCATTTCTACGATAGTGGGCTGCTTTCCCTGTAAATATAGTTCGTAAGCAATTTCGCATCCGGTAAGACCGCCACCGATAACGGTAACCTTTTGACCAACCTGCTTATTACCGAGTAAAAAGTCGATTGCCTCAACCGTTTTTTCAACCCCCTTAACGGGAATTTTTTTGGCAACTGCACCGGTTGCAACGATAATTTCGTCAGCTTCAATATCTTTTACGTCGTTAACTTGAGTATTTAATTTAACGTCGATGGGGTATTTTTTAAGCTCGCGAATATACCAACTGATAAGAGCCCTATCCTTTTCTTTAAAAGAAGGTGCAGAAGCGGCAATAAACACACCGCCAAGCTTATCGCTCTTTTCGTATAAGGTAACGCTATGGCCGCGTTTTGCGCAAACTAAAGCCGCCTCCATGCCACCAATACCGCCGCCGATAACCGCAATTTTCTTTAACTTTTTAGCCTTTTCAATATAAAACTTTTTAGACTGCATCGTTTGAGGATTGAGCGCACAGCGAGCAAGCCCCATAGTGTCCTTTAAATCTTGAGTGTTTGCGTGCCCCTTTGAAGAAGAGAAGTTAAAGCACCCGCTATGACAGCAAATACAAGGCTTAATATCCTCAATTCTATCTTCTATAAGCTTAGTAATCCACTCGGGATCTACCAAAAACTGCCTTGCAATGCCAACCGCGTCGATTTGGCCATCGGCAACGGCTTTAGCACCCCTTTCAGGGTCCATTCTACCCGCACAAACTACGGGAATATCTACAAATTTTTTAATATGAGCAACGTCTGCAAGGTTGCAGTTTTCGGGCATATACATAGGTGGATGAGCCCAATACCAAGAATCGTAAGTGCCGTTATCGGCATTTAACATATCGTAGCCTGCATCTTGCAAATACTTTACCGCCTTTTCAGACTCTTGCATATCTCTGCCCACTTCGGTATATTGCTCACCGGGCATAGCACCCTCGCAAAACCCCTTCATTTTTGACTGAACTGAATAACGAAGCGAAACAGGATAATCGCTACCGCATTCTGACTTAATAGCCTTAACCACGTCGGTTGCAAAGCGATAACGGTTTTCAAAGCTACCGCCGTATTCGTCAGTTCTCTTATTAAAATAAGAAATAGCGAATTGATCGAGCAAATACCCCTCGTGAACGGCGTGAACCTCAACACCGTCTACACCGGCCTCTTTACAAAGCTTAGCGGTTTTTGCAAATGCCTCTATTATTTCGTGAATTTGCTCAACCGTCATTTCGGGGCAAATGATATCGTGAGCCCAGCGCGATTGTTGCGGGCTTGGGCTTGCAAGCTCGTGCGAAGTATCAATTATCGGCTTAATAATAGCCCTCGTAATTTTATTTTTATGTAAGGGAGCAACAAGCTCTGTTATAGCCCAAGAGCGCCCCATTCCTGCCGTTAACTGAACGAATAGTTTTGCCCCCGTTTTATGAATTTCGTCCATAAAGACCTTTAATTCATCAAACATTTTTTTGTTTTGCCAAAGCCATTTACCCCAAAAGGTATCGCGCAAAGGAGCAATACCGGGAATTATAAGGCCAACGTTATTTTTTGCTCTTTCTAAAAATAAAGCAGCGGCCTCCTTATCGAAATGACATCCACCAAGCTCAAACCAGCCAAAAAGCGAAGTTCCGCCCATGGGGCACATAACTATTCTGTTTTTAATTTGCACGTTGCCTATATTCCAAGGCGTAAATAACGCACCATACTTATCATTCATAGAGTTCATATCAAATTCTCCTAATTAATTATTCCAAAATTGACTATTTCTTCAAGCTTATCGCTAATTGTTGCAAGGCTAGCATAAAAAACCGTTCTTTCATCCTCGCCTAGTTCTAAACTAATTTGTTCTAAAACCTTATTAACTTTACAATAAATTTTATCGCCTATAAGCTTACCCTTTTCAGTTAAAAAAATCTCTTTTTTATAAGATTTTTTTTGCCCCTCGTTATAAAACACGTACCCGTTTTTTTCTAAATAATCAAGGGAACGCGATATAGTGGCCTTATCTTCCTCACACCTTTCGCAAAGCTCGGTTGCAGTAAGCGGAGCACGGTATAAATAGTATAAGCAAGATATATGTGAGTTTCGCAAATTATGCTCTACCATCTCTTGGTTTTTGATTTTTTTAATGTTGCGGTTAATTTTGGCAATTAAAACTGTAAACGTTTCAAACCTTTCTTCCATCTACTCTCCTTTGTAAAGCGCTATAGTTTATCGCCTACTCATAAATTATAGCATAGCATTGTTGAAATGTCAACAAATGTTTTTATTTTATAATAATTAATAAATCAATTATTCATAACAATTCTTATTTATTTTAACTATACGCCCAGCCTTTATAAACGCTTTTACTCACTTAAAAAACACCTAAAAAGTGCCCCTATAACGCGATTAACGCACATTTTACAGTCATTTTGAGCATTCTTCCCATCACCATAAGCGCCCTTTTTCACACTATCATTCTGCGCGCCCTTCTCCCTGTTATTCTGCGCGCCCTTCTCCCTGTTATTCTGCGCGCCCTTCTCCCTGTTATTCTGCGCGCCCTTTTCCCTGTCATTCTGCGCGCCCTTTTTCCCCGTCATCCTGAGCACTCTTTTTCCCCGCCATCCTGAGCACTCATTTTCCCCGCCATCCTGAGCGAAGTCGAAGAATCTAGTTAATTTAATGTATAAATCACTCCACTAAAACACCCTATTAATCGCGTTATAGCCCTACTTTTATAAAAAACGTGCCCTGCTTTAAAAGCGCGTTTACAACTTAAATCCACCATTTTTAACCTCGTACTTGACAGTAAAGTATTATTGTGTTATAATATCCTTACGACGCGTGGGGTAACCACAAAGTATTAAACGCGAACGGAACTCAAAACACCGATTTAGCTTCTATTGGGCATATCAACCCCATTCGTTACCGCGGATACTATTACGATGTGGAAACCAACCTATTTCTAGTATCCTCACGTTATTATTCACCGGAGGCATGTCGTTGGATTTCACCAGATTCACTCGAATATTTAGAACCAAGTTCTATTAATGGATTAAACTTATATGCGTACTGCGGAAATGATCCAATCAACAAGGTACGATCCTACAGGGCACTTTGGAATTTGGGCTTTAGTTGCATTTGGATGGAATGTTCCTGGTCTTATTGTTGTTGGTGGAGTTGTAGTACTAAGTATTGCATATGATGCTTTGATTAGATGGATAACTGGATATGATGAATAATTAATACAGTGAGGTAAACTATGAATAAAAATAAGATAATTCAATATTTAAATAGTAAAAAAAATGATGAATATAATTATTTAGATATTTTATTAGAAAAATATTGCAATGGGGAATTGTCTCAATTATTATCTAAATATAAGTTTACGAATATAGAAATATTTCCACAAATATCAAAAAATGGAAATTCAATTGAAATGTGTTTGACATACCAAAATATTGCAACTAATATTTCTCTAACAGATGATGAAATTGAATATAGTATATATCAATTATATGCAACTGCTAATGAAGTTTCTGAAAATACGTTTAAATTGAAATGTAATGAAGAATTTTCATTTGAAGATTTATTGAATTCTATCTATGAAAAAATGCTTAATCATTACAAATTAAAAGATTTGTCTATTGCAGCAAAAAACAAAAAAATATATAATACTGTAGCTACTATATTTTTGTTAGTTCCAATTATATTTATTGGTATTATGGTAGCCTTGGTATTGGGATTTGAATATTCAATTAAGTTTAATTTTTGGTGGGTATTATTCTTTATAATTATTCCTTTATTTCTATATACTTTTTTGAATCGTAAATCACATAAAAAATAAAAATATGCAAAACTTTATCTAGCAATAAAAGCAGGTATACTTTAATCGGTATATCTGCTTTTTCATTTGTTATAATAAGCAAAAGCTGGGTATCTCAGTTGCTGCAAGTATTTCAAAAATTCTAGCAAAGTGTAATATTTTCCTTATCCTGCCTTAATACTCGTTAATCAACTTATAGCCATATTTTTGCAATTTTTGTTACTCAAAACTCATAGATAGGCGCAAATAAAACTAAAAAATCACA
>JAFTIY010000057.1 GCA_017456665.1 Clostridia bacterium
GCTCTTCCAAATATGCCCTTTGGTAAGGCCGTATACGACGCGTTAGAGTTTACTTTAAGCCTTGCAAGCGAAATGGGCTTTGAAACGGTTAACTACGACGGTTACGTTGGCGAGGTTATTTGGCGCGGTAAAAGCGAAGAACAAACCATGGGTATCCTTTGCCACTTAGACGTTGTTAAGGCGGGCAGGCTTGAGGACTGGAAATATCCCCCCTTTACCCCTACTGAAGAGGACGGAAAAATTTACGCAAGAGGCACTTTAGACGATAAAGGCCCTACTATTTGCGTTTTATACATGATGAAAGAGCTTAAAGAGGAGGGATTTGTTCCCAAGCATACGGTAAAGCTTATTTTAGGCTGTAACGAAGAAAGCGGTTGGCAATGTATGGCGCATTACGCAAAGGTTGCAAAGATGCCCGACTACGGCTTCTCTCCCGACGGCAATTTCCCCGTTTTATATGCAGAAAAGGGTATTTTTCACCCACAATTCCACTTTGAGTGCGATAAAAACATAATTGTAAGCGGTGGCGAAATGCCTAATATGGTGTGTGACTACGCTTACGCAATTGCTCCTATTAACGAAGAGCTTATTAAAAAGCACGGTTTAGCGGTTAATGGCGAAAAGATTGAAAGCTACGGTGTTTCTGCTCACGGCTCTACCCCAGATCAGGGCACAAACGCTATTTATCCCCTATTAAAATATCTTGCGGATATGGGCTTGGTTAAATCTTACGTTCACGAAGCGCTTTTTGAGGACTGTTACGGATTAAAGCAAGCTAACGACGAAACGGGATATTTAACTATGTCGCCCAATGTAATCAGCGCGAAGGATGGGAAAATGGATATTATAGTAGATTTCCGCTATCCTTCAACCCTTCCCCCCACATTTATAGAAGAGGGCTCTGCAAAAATTGCACCGTATACCTTACTTGGTAACCATCAAAAGCCCTTATTTAACTCTAAGGATAGCTTTTTGATTAAAACCTTGTTAAAGGTATACAATGAAGAAACCAACAGTAATCTTCAACCTATGGCAATCGGCGGCGGTACTTACGCAAGGGCGTTACCTATCGGCGCTGCTTTCGGCCCTGAATTTCCCGGCGAGGACGCTCCCGTTCACGAGCCTAACGAATATATTACGGTTAAAAATATAGAAAAAATGAGCCGTATTTATAAAAGGGCTATTAAAGAATTAATGCAATAAAAAATGGCGTTGCAACCTGTTTTAAAACAAGCTGCAGCGCTTTTTGTTTGCTTGCTTTAATTTATGCTTTTACGCCGTGATTTTTATTCTTTGTTAAAGATTTTTCTATACGTGGCGTATTTTTATAACCTTTTGCTTATTTTTGCCCTTAAAAATGCTTGTTTATTAGTAAAATCCCTAACGGTAACGAGCATTAAAGCAAAAAGCAATATTTTCACGGTAAGAAACACAAAAAACCGTTCTATAAGTCGATTATCGGCCTTTTTAAGCATAAAAGAGCTTTCAATTTTAAGTAAAGCAACGCAATAAAAGGCAAATAAAAGGTTAAGGAAAAAAACAAGGGCTTTAAAGGATTAGCGGTTAGCAAAAAAACGAGTAAAAGCAGACGAAATTTTAAAAAAATAGCGCGTAAGAAAAAAACCTCAAAATGCGCATAAAAAACAGCCCTTTTATTAATTAATAAATTGACCGCTACTTTTTATCTTTTACATAGTAAAATCGTTTGATTTTTTTTGTGAAATGTTTTATAATAGGTTTGTAAGTATGCGCGTGTGCGAATTTTGTAAGATATTGGCGAATCGCATACCCATTTTAAATCATAGCGATAGCTACTGTAAAGGAGTAATCATACTATGCAAAATGCATTACTTTTAGCAACAAAATTACAAAAATTAGGTAAGGTTGACCGCAGATTCTTTTTGATTTGCGGAATTATTATCGCGGTGATTGTTGCTGTGTACTTTTTAATACCTGTTTTTAGAAGAGAGCAGTACGAAATGCAGCGCAACAATTTAAGAGAAAGAGAAAAGGCGTTCAACGCCGCAAAGCAAGCCAGGGATGCTGAAGCTGGAAAAGATGTTGTTTTATCGACTCAAGAAAACGATCAGGTTGACGATAAATAGCGTATGAAAAAGGGAAGTATATTTGCAAAAATAATCTACTACCTATTCGTGTTTTCATTTGGCATCATACTGGCTATTTTTTTACCGTTTATTTTCATGTATGACGGTGAAGCGTTAAACACAATGCAAGACCAACTGGACGCTGGAAATTACACTGAAGCAATGGGGATGGTTGGCGGATATTACAACAAAAACATTGTGTTAAATGCAAGCTTTGATGCGGGCGGTGGAATAGTTCTTTTTGAAGCGGCAACTTTATATGTGTTCGAATACAAGCTTGAAGATATGTATGCCTAATTAATGACGGATTAAAATATGCATAAATCGTACGCAGGGTTCGTGTACGGTATTAGCGAAGATTTTTCACTAGGTGAGCTTGCTGAAAACAAAGCAATGCTACTTATAGGTACTTTAGGCGGTCAAAAGGAATACGGTATTTTGAACGCAGATAACAACGGTGATGAGGTATTTGACTGTATTTCTTCACTTTTAACTAACAACTTTTTCTTTTTAGAGCTTGCTGAAGAGCAAATGAGTGAGCTAGGCGTTACGGAAATA
>JAFTIY010000058.1 GCA_017456665.1 Clostridia bacterium
AGGAGCGTTTGCCTGTGCTTAGAAAAGACTGCTTTAATTATAATATTAATAGCAATAAATTGCAATAGAAATTTTTTCTCTATTATTTGGAAATCTTTCACAATTTTTTTAAGTGAAATATTAAAACAATTAATAATAAATTTGCAAACGCGGAAAATAAGTAGTATAATAAACGCATGGAAAAGAAAAATAAAAAATTTTATATGCACAAAATTTCAAATCTTTTAAACGTGCAAAAAATAGTTACCATACATTATCAGGCTCTTGAAAAAAACTACGAATTCCCTGAAGAACAACACGATTTTTGGGAGATTAACTATGCCGATAAAGAAATGGTGTTTATTGGTATAGACGGCAAAAAAACACCACTTAATCAGGGAGAAATTCTTTTTATAAAGCCAAATCAACCGCACTTCGTTGCAAGTGGCGATAAAGAACCTAACTTGTTTATTATTTCGTTTGCATGCAAAAGTGAAGGGATGAATTTATTTTGTGATAAAAAATTTTTACTGCCAGAAAATTATAGATATCTATTGCAAAACATAATGACTGAGGCTCAAAACACCTTCAATCTGCCTGATTTTGACCCACATTTAAAAGAACTTAAACTTAAAGAAAACGCAAGCCTCGGCGGAGAGCAAATTATTAAAAACTCGCTTGAAACCCTGCTAATTTATTTGCTTCGCTTGGCAAATAATTTAAATCAAACACAAGAATTTTTTATATCGAAAATATCTGCCTCAAACGAGTTGCAAGATGAAATAGTTAAAATTTTACAATCTAAAATTTATGGTAAATTTAACCTTAAAGACCTTACTCAAAAGCTGCACTACGGTAGCACTCATTTATGCACCTTTTTTAAAAATAAAACGGGCATGAGTATTTATCAAACGTATATAAAGCTTAAAATAGACGAGGCAAAAAAACTGATAAGAAAAAATAAAAGCTTTAACGAAATAGTTGACCTTTTATGCTTTGACTCGCCCTCTACCTTTGCTTCACTTTTTAAAAAGCAAGTGGGAATGACACCCGGAGAATACAGAAGCAGTATTAACTAGCCGTAAATGTGTTGACAGATTATAAATTTTATGCTAACCTATTATTGCATGTGATTGCTTATTTTTTATTTGATAATTACTAAATTAATATATAGGAGAATATTTTTTATGAAAATTGCACTTATTGCGCACGACAAAAAGAAGAATGAAATTATTGAACTTGCTATGAATTATAAAGAAGTTCTTGCTCAGCATAAGCTTTGCGCAACGGGAACTACGGGAACGCTTATTATGGGTGAAACCGGGCTTGCTATTCAGCGCATGAAAAGCGGTCCGCTTGGAGGAGATCAACAAATTGGAGCAATGCTCGCAGACGGTAAATTAGATATGGTAATTTTCTTGCGCGACCCTCTTACCGCTCAACCTCACGAACCAGACGTTTCGGCTTTACTACGCCTTTGCGACGTTCAATCTATCCCACTTGCTACCAATAAATCAAGTGCGATAATTATGATTGAAGCACTAAAAAATAAAGTGTACTTTAACTAAAGAATTTATAAAAAACAAAAAACTAAAAAGGATTTAAGCAAGTAAGCTTAAATCCTTTTTTACTTTTATAAATTATCAATTACGCCAAACGTAAAAACTTTTAAAATTGCTTTTGTTATGCCCTATTTTAAAGATTTTTATATTTTATTTTAATAACTAAAAGGGCAAGTTTAAAAGCTCTGAAAAACTACTTATTTTATAGTGAGCACCACTATGTTTGGTTGCATCACCTATAGCAACCGAAGTAAATCCGCCGGCTAAAGCGGCATCTATTCCGGCAATTGCATCCTCAACGACGTAACACTCTTTTGGCTCAACCGAAATAAACTGCGCAGCTTTCAAAAACACCTCGGGGTTTGGTTTTGATTTGGTTATATTATTGCCGTCGCTTATCCCATCGAAAAGGTTTAGAATTCCAAGCCTATTAAGTATAAGCGGGGCATTTTTACTAGACGAGCCGATTGCAATTTTTATTCCCCGATTTTTAAGCTCTGTTAAGGTACTTTTTACCTCGTTACTTAAATCGCTTTCATTCATATTTTGAAGCATTTTAACGTAGAGCGAATTTTTATAATTTGCTAGTTCAACCTTTTCTTCGTAGGTATATTTTTTATCACTCTTTGCCAAAACGACTTCCAAACTTTCCATGCGAGAAACACCGCGCTGTTTTGCATTGTCTTCACGGGTAAAATTGGTAATGCCAAGTTTTTTTGCAAGTGCTTGCCAAGCCAAAAAATGGTATTCATCGGTAAAACAAATTACTCCGTCGAGATCAAAAATAATCGCTTTATATTTCACAATAACCTCCGCGGCTATAAATAGGGCCGCATTTTTGTTTTAAGGGTTTTTAACGGCAAATTCGTAGACTGAACTGACGGTTACTTCTTTGCCCGCTATAACGGCAGTTAAAGGCTTACCAATAACGCTAACTGTGGCTTTACCCTGCTCTACTTTAATTTTAGCTATGCTCCCCTTGTAATTGATTTTAAAAGAATAACTCTTCCAAATACCGGGAATCGTGGGATTAATAACCAACTTTTCTCCATCAGTTCTTATCCCCCCGAAACCGTAAACTATATTCATCCACGCCGCCGCGATAGAGGTTGTATGAAGCCCTTGGTTTGCGTTGCGGTTGTAATCGTCTAAATCCATTCTGGTTGCAAAGCCAAAAAATTTTAAGGCTTCGTCGTGTTTGCCAAGCTCTGAAGCAAATATTGAATGAACTGATGGACTTAACGACGATTCGTGTATGGTGCGAGGCTCGTAAAACTCGTAGTTTGCCAATTTACATTGCTTGCTAAACGATTGATTGTAAAGCAACATAAACATTAAAACGTCTGGTTGCTTAATCATATCGTTGCGATAAATTCTATCGTAAGACCAATTATCGTAAAGGGGAAAATCGGTTACCGGTATAGAGTGTATATCTATATGCGGAAGCTCGAAATATCCCTCGTGCTGTTCATAAATCATACCCGACTTATCAGTGGGCAGATAGGTGCACTCGCAAGCTCTTTGGATTTGAGCTAAAAACTCTTTTGAAACGCCGAATTTTTTACAAAGCTCTAAATACCTACTGCATAACGAAATAAAGTATTCGAAGCATCTTTTAGCCATATAATTTGTGTAACAGTTATGGTTTACCATCATTTGAAACTCATCAGGCCCCATTACTGAATAAAAACCGAATTTGGTTTTGCTTGCGTTCCAATCCCCGCGTGAAAGTAAAAATTTAACCACCTCGTAAACCATTTCGAATCCGTAATCTTTTACGAACTTTTCATCTCCGGTTACAAGTGCATAGTGCCATACTCCGTAGACGACTGCGGTACTTGGTTGAAATTGCAAGCTTGCATGTTGCCAAAGCGTACATCCCTCGTTGCCGTTCAAGGTGGCAATAGGATAGCATGCGCCGTCGCAGTCAAGCATTTTTGCCCTTTGTTTTGCCTGTTCGAGCTTGGAATAGCGGTAAATTAGCAAA
The DNA here is from genome assembly GCA_017456665.1 of Clostridia bacterium. GTDB lineage: Bacteria > Bacillota > Clostridia > Christensenellales > Borkfalkiaceae > HGM11416. Next base: position 3,529 of record JAFTIY010000058.1, read on the forward strand.
TTTTTTGCAGCAACGGGATTATTTAGCAAATAGTATGGTAAACAATAGGTTTCGGTATCCCAAAATGCGTGGCCGCTGTAAGCTTCGCCCGTTAATCCTTTTGCTCCGATATTGTTTTCGGGATCGTATCCGTGATATGTTTGTTGAAGCTGAAAAAGACAAAATCTAATGCCTTGCTGATTTTCTTCGTCACCTTCAATTTCTATATCGCAGGTGTTCCAAAAATTATTCCAATATTCAACCGAATTTTTAAGCGCTATATCAAATCCCTCGTTTGCGCTCAATTCCAACTCTTCAATAGCGTTTAATCTATCTTGTTCCTCACTGCATTTAATGTTTTTAACGGCGTTGTTTACCGTATAACGAACTATTTGCTCGCTCTGCCCTTCGTTTAACTCGAATGAGTAGTTATTGCACGCATAATACTCGCCGCTTTTACTGCCGTTAAAAGTTGCCGTCGTTTGAATTTTTTGAACGCTTACCACACGTTGATTGGTAGTAGGAGTAACGCAAGAAACAAAGATTAAGTTTTCACTTGCACCGCTGTTTTCATGCTCCCAATAGCAATGGTCACCCCAATGTAAAACGTTACCGTTTAATATGCAATTTACTTGAATATTAACCCTTCCATCAATACCTTCAAAATATAATTTTTGATAGGCTCTGCGACATTTAGTCATACTCAAAAAACGCTTAAAAACACAAAGCACTTTTTTACCGCTTTTAGTGTTCCAAACGAAAGAACGAGTTAAAACGCCAGACTTAAAATCGAGGCTACGCTCGAAGTTTTTAACGGTACATTTTGCGGTATCTAACCTTTCGCCATCGGCGTATATTTCAACCGCAAGATAGTCAACCGAATTTATCATAAAGTGGGTGCGCTTTACTATACCCTTATAGTGCATGGGAACGTCTTCGCGCGCGTATTCGTAAATACCGTTAAAATAACTACCGCGTAAGGTATCGGCGCTAATCCCCTCCTCTGCAGTTCCCCTTACCCCCATATATTCGTTGGCAAGCGAAAAAATTGATTCAGATACTTGATTACGCTCTAAATTTAAGCCCTTTTCCGAAACGGAATAGGGCTCTGTAACAAAATATTTAGTGGCAACTTTTGCCATAGGTTTTCTCCTTAAAAATTAATCTTTCATACCAGAGGTGGATACCGAACCTGTAATTTGCTTTTGGAAAATAATGAATAGCGCGATGGGCGGGATCATCGAAATTGAAAGAACTACCAATAAATAATCCATTCCAAACTGCGCAGACGTACTCATGTTAGACTGCATATCAAATATTTTTACCATTACAGTTCTGGTAGCATCTTGTTTTAATACAAGGAAAGGCAGTAAAAAATCAGACCAAGTAGCGTTTAAAGTAAATATAGCAACTACGCCAATTATTGGTGCGGATAAGGGCGCAACTATACGGTAAAATAGAGTAAGTTTACTGCAACCGTCGAGTCGCGCAGCTTCCATTAACGACTTTGGAAGCGATTTAAAATAAGTGTGGAACAAAACAAAGTGATACGCGTTTGCTCCCGCAGCCAGCCAAAGAGCTATGTGTTTGTTTGTAAGTTGAAGCTTTACTATTTGGTTGAATAAAGGAACTATACTTAAAACCGCCGGTATCATCATAGAGCCTAAAACTAATGAATACACCACTTTATGCCCTGCCGGTTTTACTATTGCCGTTGCATATGCGAGTAACCCGTTAAATACTATTGAGCAAACGAGAGCGCCCGCTATAACGATAACGGAATTTACAAAATATTTACCAAAATTCATATCCGTCCATACCTTTGCAATCTTTGAAAAATCAAAGGATTCAGGCAAAAGCTTAAAGGGAACGGAATATATATCCTGCGGGTTTTTAAACCCGGCAAAAAATAAGCTTATTGGTGGAAGAACGCTTACGACTACTACAGTAAGCATAAAGAGGATAAACAGACCGTATACTACCTTTGGCCATACCCGCCTGTAATCCATAAAGTTATAAAGACCATACGTTTTTCGTGAAAGCTTGCCTTTTATCATATCGCCACCTCCTACTCCGATTGCGGCGACAATTTCTTTTGAACGAAATTGTACAGCAAGGTAAACGCTATAATTATTGCAGCCAAAATTACCCCAGTTGCGGCCGAATAACCCGACTTACTATCTTTAAAAGCGTAGTTGTAGCTTAAAAGCATTAACGAAATGCTTGCATCAGTTCCACCGTCGAGCATTACCATAGGCTCGTAAAATACTTGGAATACCGAAATAATTTGCAAAACGAACAAGGTGCTTATATTTGGCAAAAGGTGCGGTATGGTAACGTAACGTAAACGCTGCATAAAATTCGCCCCGTCTAGCCTGGCTGCTTCGTAATAGGTTGAATCTATGCTTTGCAGTGACGCTAGATATATGAGCATGGTTGCACCTGCGCCCTTCCACGTCATTGCGATTATTATGAGTATGATGGATAAATCTGAATCGTCGATAAGCAAAGAGGGCTCTTTACCCAAAGCCACAATTATACTGTTGACCATCGAGCCTGCACTTGGATCAAAAAGAAAGGTCCATAATATAGCGGCGGCTATGCCTGGAACCATATTCGGAAGATAAGCGCACACACGGAAAAACCCTTTAAAATGCACTATTTCGTTTAAAATAATAGCCATTATTACGGGCGCTAAAAAACCGATTATTACCGACCAAAAAGCGTATTCACAGGTGTTTAAAAGAGCGCCTACAAATAAATCGTCTTTAAAAACGGCAAGGTAATTTTCTAGCCCCGAAAATTGTATTTTTTCAAATCCTTTAGTAGTGTAAAGTGAAAGTGAAATATTAGAAAGAAGAGGTACCCATACGAAAAAAGAGAACAGCACGAGGCTGGGAAGCATAATTAGCCACCCTCCCCAATTTTTCTTTATAAAACTTATAAAATTGCCTTGTGATGCTCTTTTCATAGTATTACCGTTACTTGTTGAGTTCGTTTAAATATTTATTAGTAAAATTATTGTTTGCCGTATTTAAAAGCGCAGTGGGATTTGCCGTTGCGGGATTTTCTAAAACAGCTTGAATTGCTCTATCTAATTCTTCATACATCTTTTGGCAGTAGTTTGGCTCTTCTACCCTTCTCATTTGATCGATAGTATCAAAAAATTCTTGATAGTATTCCATGTTTACGTTGATGTATTGTGGTTCGATTTCTTCTATCATAGCCAAATAATCGTGGCTCTTCCACGGTTTTATGGTAGGTACGATAGGCATGCCTTTGCTTTGCGCTGTTTGATGACCGCGTTCAATAGCTGCCCTCGCAACGTCGCTAACGACTGGAGAACGGCCCATATACTCTAAAAATCTTAACGCGCCAAGCACTTGCTCATCGGTTGCATCTTTAGAAAATACGAAAGGAGTTCCGCCCGATAACGAGTAAGCTTGGTGAACTCCGTCACCCGGCATGGGAACGAGCACTAGATCGTCTTTATTAAAGTTATAGTTGGTAACGGGCATGCTTATTGCATCGCTTCCTGCAAAACACATTGCAACAGCCCTAGTACCTATAAGCTTATACCAATCGCTGTAAGGTAATGTTACGCCGGGGGCAATTAAATCTTCGTTTTTCATCATTTGTATCCATTCAAGCGCATCTATGCAAGCTTGGCTATTAAGATGAGAAACCCATTTACCGTTTGCATTTTTTTCTTGCAATACAGCACCGAAATTCCACGCTATATTAGAAAACTGCCAACCGCCGTTTTGATTTGAAGAAAGAATTGCAATTCCCTTTGCCTCGGTATATTCGCAAACGATTTGCGAAACCTCGTAAATTTCTTGGAAGGTAGTGGGATATAAAGGGTTACCCTCCTCATCTACTATATCGGTAACTCCGTCGCCGTCGCTATCGTAAAAGATGCCGATTTCTTCGAAGATTTTTTTATTTATCATAAGCCCCATTGCATAACCGTCTCTGGGAACGCCGTAAACGCGATTGTTAACGGTGAGGTTAGCTGCAAGACCTTCATCGAGCTTATCGAGCCAACCAAGCTGTTCGAGCTGATCGGTTATATCGCGAATATAGCCGTTTTCGATAAGTGAGGGGGGCTCTGTCATCCACGTTTGAAAAACTGTGGGTAAAACGCCTGAAGCCGCGTCTGAAACGAAGGCTTGAAGGTTGTAAGTGTATGGAGCGGCTATAATATCGTATTGGGGATAAGCTTCTTCAAACTGTGATTCCCAATATTTATACATAGCTATATCCTGCGTGAGGTTAGCTTCAGGCCACATGCCTAGCTCTATTTGTATTTTTTCATTTTTTTCTTTACATCCGGTAAAGCCTATTAAAGTACAAGCAAAAACCGAAAGTGAAAATAAAACGCAAAGAAATTTTTTCATATAAAATCCTGCCTATTATTATTCTGTCGTATTATAATTATAATACGAATATGATTTTTTTCAATGGGATACTACTGCAAATTACGGGGAATAAACTGCCTTTAACCGCATTTTCCTTTACTTAATTAAAAATAAATGGTATACTGCTAGGGTAACTTAAACAAAACAGCGGGTAAACAAAGTGAAAAAGAATCTTCCCTTTTCGACTAAAATAATCAAAATTATGGTAACCTCGGTTACTATTTTTGCATTGCTGTTAAGTTGTTTAATATGCGTAATTTCGGGAATAGGCCTTTACAAAAACCTCTCTACTTTTGCATATCAAAACGCATTACAATCTATTTCGGATATGGAACTTTACGTGCAAACGGCAGTTTCGGCCTCACGCCCGATTACAAAAAGCGAAAAGGTTATAAACGCCTTAAAAAGTAACGCCTATTCAAGCGAAATGAATAACGTTATGACACAGTTTCAGTTAACCACGTTTTCGGTTTACAGCGTACAAGTTTACGACCTTTACGGCAATTATTACAAAACCGACGGAACTGAAGACCTTCCTTCCCTTGAGCAGTTAATGCAAAACGGTTTTTTTTCCAATTTTGCCAGTAGTGATCAAGAACAAGCCTTTTGGCTTAGAAAAAGCGACCTTCCCGGCATATACAATAATAACAGATATGATCAAAGTGCCGGTATGTACACCTATATTTCAAAAATTTTTAACAAAGATCAAACGGTAGGCTTCTTTTTAATGGATTTTCATCCCGGCCGAATTTTAAGCAGCTTTTTCAACTATAATTCGTACGAGGGATACAGCGGAATTTCTTCATACTTTGCAGTTGATCAAACTGTTCTTACATCCGGCATTAACGGGGAAAGAAACACAGAAGTTTTTTTACCCGGCAAAAACCAAAGCATTGTGGTAAAAGATAAAAAGCTTTACGTTTCAGCCCCGCTTGAAGCAAAGGGCGCTATACTTATAACGGTACATCCTCTTAAATCCTTTTACTTTGATCTTGCAATAATGATTGCAGTGGCGCTAAGTTGCTGCGCTTTATGCGTTGCCGCCACCTATTTTATTTTAAAATTTGCAATGAAAAGGACTCTAAATCCCCTTTACAATTTAGTTGAAAAGCTTGAAAAAACTAAAAATTAGTTATTTTACGCTTAATGCGTATGGTTACGCGCGTTCCCTCGTGGGGCGCGCTTTTTATTTGCAAGCCGTAACCCTCGCCGTATTCAAGCCGTATTCTTTCGTTTACGTTTTTAAGGCCGTAGCCTCCCTTTTGATGATTTGAAAAAGCATTTTCTTGACTATCGGTATTAACGGTAAATCCTGCTCCGTTATCTACCACCTCAAACAATACGTCTTGATTTTCAACGCGAGCCGAAACGCTTATTTTAACAACCTTATTTTGCCCGATAATTGCGTGTTTTACACAATTTTCTACTATAGGCTGAAGCAGTAACTTTAAAGTATATTCCTCGCCTACTTGATCACTAAAATTCTCCTCAAAAACAAATTTTGAAGGAAAACGAATTTCTTGAATCTGCAAATAACTTTTTACCAGCTCCATCTCTTCGCGAATGGTAATAAATTTATCGCCGTTATGCAAGCTTATTCTAAACAGAGTAGCTAATCCCATTACCATTTTATCTATTTCGGTTTGCTTATTTATTTTAGCCATCCACGAAATAGCATCTAAAGTGTTGTATAAAAAATGGGGATTAATTTGCATTTGCAAGCTATCTAATTCGAGCTTGCGTTTAGCCTCTTCTTCCTTATGCGAAGAAATAAGTAATTCATCTATTCGTTCAAGCATTTTATCGTAAGCAGCGTAAAGCATTTCGAATTCTTCAATGCCGCCACCCTCGCCTACCTGCTTAAGCGCTCCTATTTCTTGCGAGAATTCCTTTATCGGCCGAGAAAGCCACCTTGCAGCAAACCAAGCAAGTACTACTCCGCCAGCTAAGGCGCAAAAACCAATTATCACTATATATCCGTTAAGGCTTTTCATAAATCTAAACAAAACGTCGTATTCCAAAATGCTTATAACGTTCCATTTAAGATTATAATCGGAATTTACCGTTTGCATATCATCTACTACTAAAATAAGCCTTTTCGAGCCTTGCTTGCTCACCGTATACGACTTAGTTGATAAATCGATATTTGCTTGTACGTTCATAAATTTAGATCCAACGTATTCTAGCTGACTGTCGGCAACGACGTACCCATCATCTCTGACTATAAGAGAACTGCCTATATCTTCAAGTGAAGCACATCTTTCACTCAACGAATTACAGTCTACTAAAAATATCAAACAGCCCGTAGTTTCCGGCACGGGATAAAGGGTAAGCCTCTTACCCACGGGTAAGCACACCCTATCACCTACGTACATTAGATTCGATTGGGTAACCAAGGTTTGCGCGGTAGATACCTCTTCTAAAAAGCTATTAGAAAAGCTTATTCCGCTATAACCCGAATATACGATTCCATCGTGCACCATAGCTATATCTATAAAGGTATCTGCCATAGCCGTGCTTGAAACTATCTGCTTAAAAATTTTCTCCCTATTTTCAGCAGTAATTTCATCCGATACAAGGCGGGCAAAATCCTCGTGGAAAACAAAGCGAGCATACGCAACGTTGATCTCGTTAAATATTAGGTGAACGCCGTTATCAGTTTCGGTTTGGCGAACTTCAACCCAATCGCGTATATTCTTTTCCATAAGCCTATCTACTACTAGATACACCACTCCGAGCATTACGACTACTACTGCTATAAAAATTCCCGCAAACAACGCGATAAATCTACGCTGAAGGGGTACTTTTTTCATTAATCTTCACCCCCCGCGTATTCGCTTGGCATACATCCTGTATATTTACGGAACACTTGGCCAAAGTATTTAACGTCGCTATACCCTACAGCCTCGGCAACCTCGTATACTCTCATCTTGCCCGAACGCAAAAGTTTTTTTGCCTGCAATACCCTGTATTCGGTAAGATATTCGTTAAAGGTTTTACCTAAATTTCCCTTAAATAAGTGCATTAAATGAGAATCGCTTACGTAAAGCGCTGCGGCGCATGATTTAATAGTTATATCCTCTGCGTAATGCGCGCAAATATAGTCGATTGCGCTGCGAACTATGGCGTGAACACCGCCACCGCTGTCTTGCGGGGTTAGTACGCAGTTTACTACTCTTAATAGCCTATTCTTTACTGTTTGCTTTGCGGTATGATAGCAAGCGCTTATTTCATGCAAATCTTGATACGGCCCGGATATAGCAACGGCTACGACCGCACTACTTTTCTTTTCGAATTCAGCAATCATTTTAGAGCATTGTGCAAATATTTTTTCTATATTGGTTTGTTCGGTAAAAAATGATATAAATTTATCGTATAACTGCATAGAACAAACGGGAAGGTCGTCACTAAAATTATATTCTAACATGAATTTATATAGTTGTTGAATTCCCTCGCTTTCGCCCTCCTCTACTCCATTAGCCGTAGCGTAGATAAAACAGCCGTTTTGCGGAACGTTCAATTTGCATATTCTAAACTTTTCGGTTAGAGTGCGAGCGTCGTTAAAGTTACCTAACAATAGATCGTAGATAAGCTTGCGATGAATGGTAGGAAGCTCTGCTTCAAGTTGAGTATAATACTGTTTATTGCTCCTCTCTTCTTCAAGCTTTTTAAGTTCGGTAATAACGGTTTTTACTATTTGCTCGTTTTCTACCGGCTTTAACAAATATGCGTGAATGCCGTTTTCTAACGTTGCCTTTACGTATTCAAAATCGCTGTAACCGCTGAGCACTACTACTGCACAATCGTATCCACGTGCAGTAATTTGCTCTATAAGCCCTACCCCGTTCATGCCGGGCATACACATATCGGTTATTACGATATCAGGTTTTTCTCTTTCGATAACGAGCAAACCCTCTTCCCCGTCGGCTGCAGTTGCGGCAACGGTTATTCCGAATAAGTTCCAATCTATAGTTTCGCTCAAGCCTTTGCGAACGAGATATTCATCATCTACGATTACGAGTTTATACATTGTTTTTTCCTTTTAGCTTATAGATATATTTATTATACAATACTGTGCTACAAAAATCAATAGTTTACCTAAAAAAAGGTAGTTGCTTTTTGTTTTTGATGCTAATTTTTATTAATAACGGTGCTTATTAACACAAATCTCTACTAACGAAAATTCACCGCATCCAAACGGGTGCGGTGAATTAATGTTAGTTTACTTAATTGCCTGCTTTGTATGCTTTAGTTGGTTTTATTATTCCCTTTCTTTTTTGCGAAGAGCTACTAAAGCTACGCCTAAAAGCATTGCAAGACCGATAGTGCCGCCGCCGATAGAACCAAAGCAGCTTTCGTTAGGCTCAGGCTTATCATCGCCACTGCTTGAAGCGGGAGGATTATCGTTTTGTTTTGCAGTTACGGTAATCGTTGCTTCTGCATTTGCGGTATTTCCTTCAGCGTCGGTTACGGTTACTGTAACAACGTAAGTTCCTTCTTCGCAAACGAAGGTGTTGTTTTCTAATTCAACGGGAGTACCGCCAAACGTTACGTTAACTGCAACTTGTAAATCGTTAGCTGCTGTTACGTCGTCGGTTGCAACGTATTGAACTTGAATGCTGTCGCCTACCTGTGCCGTTTGAGGTACGGTTACGGTAACTTGAGGTTTAACGGTATCGAAAGAAGGCATAGCAAGGGTTGCATAATTATATTTATCAGCAGTTGCATAACCAATCTTTTGAATAGAGATGTTTGCAGCCGTATTAGCAGTTGAGTGGAGGTGGAAGTAGTTAGCAGTTCTGGGAACGCCGATAGCATCTAAATCGATATAGAAGGTATTGTATTCAGCAGTGATTTCGCCAAGAGGTGCACCTTGAGGATCGAGTAAGAGTTGTTCGTTATCTTTCCAATATTTGATGATGCCGCCATCGAATTCAAGGCGTAATTCGTTATTCATAATACCTTCGTCGCCCTTAACGGTGATTGCGAGGTAACGGTTTAAAGCAACGTTTTCGCCAAAGTAGAAATGGCTTACGTATTGATATCCGCCGTTTCCGCCAATGCTAAAGCTTTGTTCTGCGTTGAAAGAGGGATAATTGGTGTTAGCTTCATCAATTTTAAGGGTTGCAAAGCCTGCGTTTTTAATGCTAATCTTGCCTTGCGCTAAAGTAGCGTGGAGATGGATATCGGTAATTTTTTGCCATTCTACGCCCATCTTTTCAAGGTCGATAACGTAGGTTTGATATTCTTCGGTTAAAGCGGGTAACATTTGACCGTCTGTTCCTAAAAGAACACCTTGTGCATTCTCGCCAAACCAGTAAACACCGCCAGCTCCTGCAAATTCAATTCTTAATTCGTTCAATGCAGCGCCGTTTTCACCTTTTGCATCTAAAACAAGATATCTTTGAGCCATACCCGTACCATTACCAAGATAGTTGTATACGTAGCCAACTGCACCTGCCGTTGCATCAATTTCGATTAAAGCCTCTGCATTAAAGGTAGTTGTTTGATAAGAAATACCACGATCTAAACCGTTGCAGTAGAACATTTCATCAATGTGGAGCTTGCCTGCACCGCTGTAATACATATCTACGGTATTACCGCAACCTAAACCGCTTGCAGCGATATCAACTACAACGTATTCCCAACCGTCTTGAGTTTTGTAGGGAGATGCACCTAATGCGGGGATTAGAAGATTGGTATCAGCCTTTAATCCGCCGTTACCCCAAATAATGTGAGGAGCATTGCCGTCTACGCCAAGACCAAAGCGGAAGCCTTCTAAAGAAGCACCCTCTTCGCCCTTAACTTTGAGTACGAAATATTTGTAATTTTCGATAGTTTTAACAGATTGAGTTTTAAAGTTTACGTAACCGTCACCAAGTTCGGTTGCGTTGATAGTGAGCATACCGTTAGCAATAGAAAGCTTATCTGCGTTGCTGTATGATAAACGGTATTGAACACCTGCATCTGCATTTGCAGGATCAGCAAAAGCTGCATCGTAATCGCCACCTAAAGGAGTTTTATTTGCATATGCAAAGTCGTCAACTCTAACAGCGGTTGAAGCATCAATAAATGGAACTTGTTGAATTTCTGCTTCTGCTACTTCCATATTTGTAAGGAATGCATTTTTAACGTCGATTTCGCCTGTTGCAGTAAGCTTAATTGCTACGTCAGAAGCTGCTAATCCTGAAGCGTTAAGATTAATAACGTAGGTTGCAAAGTTTTGAGTGATTGCGGGAAGAGCGTTTCCGTCAGGTCCTTTTAATTCAGCCCATGCAACTCCGCCAACGGTTAAAGCCCCTGTACCGCGAACGGTTAAAGCAACATTTTCGTAGTTTGCAACGCCTGCAGCTAAAGTATATTCGCCGTTATTTAAAGCAATGTGTTTGGGGATAATTTGACCAACTTCACTGCCACACCAATAAATTGTATCGTCTACCTTTTGATCAACACCGCCGTCTTTTTCAAAATCGGCAAGAGTTTTTATTCCGGGTGCGCCAAAAGCGGGAACTTCGTCGCCTTCAAGATTTGCAAGATATACGTCGTGAATAACGAGCGTTCCGGTGCAACCTGCTTTAGCTACGAGGTGGTAGCCTGCAAGACCGCCGTTTACTAATGAAGTTAATTCTGCATTGGTAACGTAAACTAAAAGGTCTAAAGCAATAGCGGTTTTTGTAGTTCCGATTTGGGTTAAAGAAGAAGGATCAAGAATGTCTGCATTAAGATCGATTGCAGCGGTAGTACTTGCATCGCCAACCTCACGAAGATGAATTGCAAGTTCTTCTAAAGTAGCGCTACCATCGGGAGAACTCATTTCGAAAACGAGATGAGTGTAAGGCCAAGGTGTAGTAGTAGAAGCTGTAGACGAAGCGATTTTGTAAATTGCCCCATCCATGTTGTTGGAGTTTTCGTCTCCGTTGTAAGCTACCTGTAAAACACCGTCGCTTACGTAGTTTGCTTGGTTTGCCGGCTGAGAAACGGCAAAATCTTCAATCATCTTGTCGTAATCAGCGTTGAATGTGCGACCTACGTAATTGCCATCTTGCATAACTTCTTCGGTTGCAGCAAAAGCACTAAAGATCATGCTAATACATAACGAAAAAGCAACTGCAAGAGCTAATACGGTAGTCAGTAAAAGTCTGGTTTTCTGTTTCATAATTTTCCTCCCGGATTAATTTTTTATAATTTTTTTCGCTTTTTTAGGTAAACCGTTCAGCTTAACCCTCAAAGACCGAAAGTTCACTAATTTGTGCGCCGTAACCACCAAGCGACGAGTTAGAAGTGTAAATGAGTTTTATAAATCTTGCTTGAACGGGTTGGTCTAACGTAAGTGCTATTACGTTGCCGGTTGCCGGATCGAAGGTATAATCCTTACCCTCGATTAAAGTTGTAAAGTTGAGCTGGTCGATAGTCATTCCGCTTGATAAAACGTCGGTGCTGATTTGAATTTCGATATTTTGAACGCGCGCTTCCCACGTCATATGCGGGGGCAAATGAATATTGATATATTTAATGCTGTAAAGTGCGCCCATATCAACTGCGATGTAAGCCGGCCAAATACCCTTCTTTGTTTCAAAATAAGAAGAGGTGTTGCCATCTACCGCGTTATTTGCAACGTAAACGTCTTCGTAATCTGAAGCATATACCGTTTTTGCAAAGGTAAGCGAAGCGGGATAAAATTCAAATTCGGTAAAACTCAATTCAGTGGGATACATAAGCCCTTGCGAATTGAATAATCTGAACTGCAAACCAAAATACTCTTTGGTAGGAATTTTAATATCCGCATAATTTCCGGTTGCGGGGCTCAAATCAAAGTCAAAAGTGCCTATTAAGCGGTAAGAATATCCGCCGTCTGCCTTTTGAGATACGTTATATGCTACCATATGGTATTTTTGTGCGTATTGACCTTTTGTATGGATGCGTACCGTACCTATAGTTTTAGGTGAATCAAAAATAAAGTTAAGAGCTATAAATTCATCTTGGGCAACCATTTCGCTCTTGCCTACCCATTCGGTTTGAATATTTCCGTCTGTTAAAGCGGATGCGGTATAACCAGATTTGCTCCAATCGCCCGAACCGTCGTCGGGAGAAGTAGTGGTTTTTGTTCCCTTTCCGTGCGTTGCGCTAACGGTAAAGTTACCGCTTGCCTTAACTCCGTTGAATATATCTTGCTGCTCTATTTTGCTAAACTCGGGAACGAGAACACCCTCTTGAGCAATTGCGTTAACGTGCGTTTTTTGTACGCTATCATCTTGCGCAAGATCGAGCTCGTATTTTTTATAAAGGCGTGCGCCTGTGGTTTCACCGCTGTAACCTATTTCTACTCCGCTTACGTAAGTGTTCGTGTTAAGGCTCATATCGTTTGCTGAATAAACCTTAGTGTTTTCAATTTTAATATTATTCAACTTAACGGCTCTTATCGTTGCATTTTCTGCATAGCCGCTGAATCTTGAAGTAATTCCATCCTTTTGATTGAGCACTAAAACGTTATCAAACAGCACGTTTTCAATGCTTCCGCGAGCATCGGTTACCGACCAAGTGGGATGGTAAGCTACCAAAAGTTCGATCAAAAAGTCGTCTTCAGTATCGTTGGGGGTATCGGCTTGCATTTGAGCATCTTCCACGGTAATATTGCGAAATACGATTTGGCTTATTTTAGCATCGTCTGAATTATGAATGCTCATTACGGGCTTGTGGTAGTTATGAAGCACGGTAATATCTTCAAAAAGAACGTTTTTAATATACTGCCCGTCTGTTTCGTAACCGATTTCCATGCTTTGAGCTAAATCAGTCCATACCGTTACGTTTCTAAAGGTAATGTTTTCAGTAGTGCCGCGATCTTTGTTTTTTACCACTAACGCATCGTCCCATCCGCGAACGAATCCTCCGCTTACCGTTACGTCTTTACACGATTGAACGCTTATACCATCGCCGTTAGAGCGTGCGGTAATCATTTTTACGTCGTTAATAACTACGTCTTCGCAGTGATATAGGGTTAATACCCAACCCGCAGGATCAAGAACGGTTATGCCCGAAATTTCAACGTCGTTACAATACCTAAACTCCATTGGAAGAGTAAATTCGGAATCTTTGGTTCTTGGATAAATACAACCGTCTATTATTCCCCTGCCCCTAACGGTAATTCCGTTCACCTTTTCAGCGCGGATATTGCCGTAAACAACAGATCCTCCGGCAATATATATCGTAGTATTGTTTTTATTTACGGGAATAGCGTCTGCCTTATAAACGCCCGGCCCAATATATATAGTGTTTTCAGGAATATTTTCGGGATCTATCTTTTCTTCTTCGGTTTCGGGAAGGTTTGTGAAAAGGTGGATTGCGTTTTGAGAATCGCCGTTGTATTCAACTACGTAAGAAACGGGTTGAGAAAGCTTAAACGTAATTACGTTGCCGTTTATTTGAGGCTCTATCGAATAAGCTAACGGGCGAACTACCGCAGAAGTTACGCTTGCAACGTCGTTAACGGTAATTTGTACGTTTACTTCTCCGCAAAAGTCAAATATCGCTACGGGATTGGTAGTGGTGGGGGCTGCCCAACCGTGCATGCGGTCGTGATTAACCCTCGTTTCATAAACGAAAATCTCTTGATCTTCTACCTCTACCTTCACTTTTTCAGAGCTTTTCAAAATTGAAGGGCCTTCGTAGGTTACCAATTTGCTTTGCGTAACCCTTTCAAGCTCAACTTCAGGCGTTTCGCCGGGAACGTTTATACTCGTGCCACCCGAGCTACTGCTTTGGTCTGCTTGATCTTTACTAGCAAAAACACATATCGCTACAATTGCGCATATGGCTGCTACGGCGCAAAGTATTACGATAAGTAAAGTTTTTTTGTTTTTCATGGCAACTCCTTAATGATTTGTTATAGTAAATTTTACGTGTGCTTGATTAAATTTGGCGCAAAATTGCCCAAAAACACTTTTGTAATAAAATTATAAGCCAATTGAAATGAGTTTTCAAGGCGGTAAAACTGCAAAATGGTGGAAAATCAAACTCTACTTTCTAACCCGTAAACCTGTGCACCCGTAATTTGCGATGATGGCAACTGCTCAAATTTAATTGCACTCGAATATTCGTTTACAGTTATTTTTGCACTATCTTCGGTTTGAACTACCGTTCCTACCTTAACTCCCGTAATGGTTACGTTTTTGGCAAAATGAGCACTGCCAAAATATGCTGAACGCTTATCTTGACTGCCGATTATCCTATATTCTATAGGCGTTTTTGCCGAATATACCCAAACGTTAAACACCGTTACTCCATCTACCGAGCCCAACGACGTAACGGTGTGCCCGTCTGACCAAGTAGGACTATATGCAACAGTTATATCGAGAAGCTGGCGATTACTTCCGGCATCCCCTAATCCCATAGAAGCGTCTTCTACCGTTATGTTTGTAAACTTAACGCGTTTTACGTTGGCGTTATTTCCGTTATGAATACTCATTACCGGCTTGTGCATTGCGTGAAGTACCGTTACGTTGTTAAAGGTTATATCTTCCATAATAGCACCAACCGTTTCGTACCCTACCTCCATACATTGAGCGAGATCTGCCCATAACGTACAGTATTCAAAGGTTATGTTTTTTGTAGTGCCGTGTTGAGCGCGATTTGACCATAATGGATAATTTTTAACAACCAAGCAATCATCCCACGTGCGAGCAAAAACTCGGCTTACTTCGATATTTTGGCATGATTGCAAACTTACCCCGTCTCCGTTGGAGCGGCTGGAAAGAATGCGTACGTTATCAATTTTTCCGTCCGTTACAAAATAATACTGAACGCACCAGCCGGCAGGATCGTTTAAAACCACGTTTTCTACCGTTACGTTATTACATCTGTTAAATTCGATGGGAACTGTTACCGTTCCTTTATTTGGGTTTCGCTCAAAGGTGCTTCCGTCAATAATTCCGCGACCGGTTATTCTTACGTTTGAAACGTTATCTCCTTGAATTTTACAACGAAGAACAGCACCATCTGCTAGATATACCGTTTGCCCCGAATAAACGCGAAGCACGTTATTTGCTCCTATGCGAGAATCGTTTTGAGCGGTGTGAAGCCCGGCTTCAAAATATATCACGTTTGAATCAGTAGGCGTAAACTCGGGTTCTTCAATTTGGTTGCAAAAAAGATAAATAACTTGCTTGCAATTTTGAACGGGCTCAACTACGTAGTTATCTGCATGCTTGAGAGTAAAAGTAACGCTGTTTTCACTCTCATTATATTTAGGAAATACCTTATACGCCGATGGCCTTACTAAAAAAGCTTTATACTGCTCGGTAGCATAAACAATTTTTATTTCAACCTCGCCATCAAAATCAAAGTATGCAAATCCAGTATCCTTGCGATTAGAAGCCTCTGCCGACCACACCTGTTCTTGATTGTATTTTGTGCGATAAAGGGGCACTTCTTCTCCGTTTACGTAAAGTTCTGCTCCACCATACAAGTCAACACCGTTGGGAACTGAATAAACCTTTGTTGTCGCCGTAGGATAGGTTTGTTCGGTATCAACACCTATGGAAGATGAAGATTGCCCTTCGTTTTTTTGTTTGCAAGCGAATGCTACTGCCCCTATAACAATTGCCGATAAGAGCAACAAAATCGCCACTAGTCTATAACATTTTTTCATAATTCGTCCCTTTACTTTCGTTAAGAACATTATACCAAACAAATTTTACAATTTCCACTTAAAATGCTGCTTTTTTAAGCGATGAAACTGCAAAAAATATAAAAGTTATTTTAGTGCTAAACGTATTATGCGTAAAATTTTGTTTTATCTTCGGTTTACTGCGGTTTACGTATTTTTATTGAGCGTTTAGCGCTTTTATAACCAAAAGTACCCTTATAACACGATTAACTGCATATTTAGCGTTATTTATTAAAGATACACAAACTAAATTTTTACCGTAAATATGCACACGTTAAATTTTAGCTTTTAAAATAAATCAACTTATCGGCATCAAAAAAAGCTATTTTAACAAAAAGTAGACCTATAACGCGATTAACGTTATATTCAAAATTAATTAGGTTAACTAAAAAATGCCAAAATCTCTATTGAAATTTAAGGATACAACGACTCGCTCGTTTATGAGGTATAAAACTTAAGAATATAAAAAGTGAGGCTATAGCGCGATTAACGCCACTTTTATAATTTAATCATCATAAAACTACGATTGATATTTTATCACTAAAAAAGAGCCTTGCAAATAACAAAGCTCTTTTTTTCTTATTATCTATTAAATTTAATTTTCTGCGTTTATATATGTCTATCTAGAATTATTTATTAAAAAAGCCACCTATAAGTCGATTAACGACCTTTTAACTTGTTTTAATAGTTGCAAACTCGACAAATTTTTATAAGTCGATTTCTAAAATATTAATATTCCTTTTTTTTAATAAATATGTATACGCTACGAGAGATACGATAGCATCAAACGCATTACCAATACCAAACAATAACGCTATGCCAATAAGCGACGGTGTCCATACCCCACAGAGATACAGAATAAATGCTATCCCGTAATAAATCGTATTCGTCACTACCGATTCAAACAACATATAGTTGGTCTTACTTAATGAATTTTTAACTTTTGTAAGCATTCCAACACCTTAATCCCAATCATCCTCATCGTCGTATTCTTCATAGTAATCGGGATAATCATTGTCATTCTCGTCCTGTTTTAATGCATTATAGATATTGTTTACTGCTTCTAGGTACAACGAAAAAGAATGCTTGTTAATATCTTTGTTGACATTTTTTAATTTTAAATACTCTGCCCTTATTAAATTCCATCCATTCCTATAGTCTAAAATTTCAAAAAGTTTAGTCTCTATATCAACACTTAATTTCCTAAATTCAAATGTATATTTATTTTGACTTTTAATATTCTTTAAATAAAAATATA
>JAFTIY010000005.1 GCA_017456665.1 Clostridia bacterium
ATTTCCTTTCTTTGTTCGGGTGTGTACTTGTTAAATTTTTGTCCTTTTTTTGCCATAGAAAAAACCTCCTATGAAAATTATATCATAGAAGGTTTTTTTATTAGCCTTTTTTATTGTGTGAACTAAATGGGGTTCACTTCAATTGTGCCTTAATCTTTTATTTATTTGTTTTCGGGCTCGCCGTCGCCTTCGGTTTTGTTAAAGTAAGCGTTTCTAACTTGCGTTTCTATATCAGCAAAGAACTCGGCGTTGTTGTTTAAGTAATCTCTTGCCTTTTCTTTGCCTTGAGCAAATTTTTCACCGCGGTATGAGAACCAGCTGCCGCTCTTTTCGATAATTCCCTTTTCAACTGCTAAATCGAGCAAGCATCCCGCTTGAGAAATGCCCTTTCCGTAAATAATATCAAACTCTGCGGTTTTAAAGGGAGGAGCGAGTTTGTTTTTAACTACTTTTGCTTTGGTACGGTTGCCGATAACCCCGTCTGAATCCTTTAACGCATCAGCCTTACGAATATCCAAACGAACGCTTGAATAGAACTTGAGAGCCTTGCCTCCGGGTGTAGTTTCGGGATTGCCAAACATTATGCCAACCTTTTCGCGAAGCTGGTTGATAAATACGACGCAAGTTTTAGAACGGTTTGTGATTGCGGTTAGTTTACGGAGCGCTTGCGACATAAGTCTTGCTTGTAAGCCAACGTGCGTATCGCCCATATCGCCTTCAATTTCAGCCTTTGGAGTAAGAGCTGCAACCGAGTCGATAACGATAAGATCGATAGCTCCGCTTCTTACCAAACTATCGGTAATATCAAGCGCCTGCTCACCGGTATCAGGCTGTGAAACGTAAAGGTTATCGAGATCAACACCGAGATTTGCAGCGTAAGTAGGATCGAGCGCATGTTCTGCATCGATAAATGCAGCTATACCTCCCATCTTTTGCGTTTGAGCAATAATATGAAGGGCAACGGTGGTTTTACCTGACGATTCAGGCCCGTAAATTTCGATAATTCTTCCGCGAGGCACACCGCCCGTTCCGAGTGCCACGTCAAGTGATAAACAGCCGGTGGGAATAATCTCAACCGTCATGTCTTTAGAGTCTTCGCCAAGTTTCATAATTGCGCCCTTGCCGTATTGCTTTTCAATTTGAGTAAGTACGGTTTCTAGGGCTTTGCGTTTGTCTTCCATTGTTATATCCTCACGTTTATATTTTTTCTTAATTTATGCGGTAAATCGCGCTATAGAGGGCTTTTTAATAAATTTTACCCCGCGTTATTTACCAATTTTATCAGCCTTTAAGAAGCTTACAAAGAGCAAAAAGAGCCGCCTTTTTCCCTTGGTTTATTATTTGCTCTCTACTTCCTTTAAAGTTATATTTTACAACCTGCGCCTTATTTTCTGTTGCTACGCCAATATAGCATAAACCGCACGGTTTTTTATCATCTCCCGTAGGGCTTGCATAGCCGGTAGTACTTACTGCCACGTCGCAATTTTCAAGCGATAAAAGCCCCTTTACCATCTCGAACGCTACCTGCTTTGAAACGACCGAATACTCGCGCACCGTTTGCGGTAAAACGCCCAATCTTTGCTGCTTTGAAAGGGTATTATAGCACACAAGCCCTTCAAAAAACACTTCACTTGCTCCGGGAACGGAAACTATTGCGTTTGCAACAGCTCCACCCGTAAACGATTCGGCAGTACACAGCTTTTTTCCGCTTATTTTTAAAAGCTGAACTGCAAGCTCTTGCAAGCTTATATCCTCGTTAGCGTAAATAAAAGCCGAAAAAGTTTTTATAAAGCTCTTTAAAACATCGTCGAGCAAAAGAGGATCTGTGTTCGGTTTAACCGCGATTACGGCCAAATAATCGCCATCGCTTTCTTGCGCTAACAAGGTTATTTGCCCGTTAGACATATGCTCTATTTTTTTCTCTGCCTTTTGAAGGGAATCGCCCAATTGACCGTAGAGCTTAAAGGCAACGCTTTCGCTTGAATAATCTTTTAACATCAGTTTTCTTCTTTAAGCACGGCGCGGTTGCGGTATACGTAGTTAATTCCCGAAATTACCGTCATAACTACGGAGAATACGAATAATCCGTAACCAATCCAATAAATTACGGTAAATAACGTGCCCGAAAAGGCTTTTGCAAACATTAACAGTACGATTGAAATATCTTGCGAAACAGTTTTAATTTTGCCAAGTTTATCGGCTGCAATAACGAGTTTTTTGGTTGCAGCAACCATTCTGAATGAAGAAACGATAAGCTCGCGGGCTAAAATAATCGCAACGCCTATTCCACCGGTTAGCGAATCTAAAATTCCCCCACCGACGCCGGTAAGCATCAAAATAAGAGCGGTTAATACCAAAACCTTATCGGCAATGGGATCTAAAAACTTGCCCAAATCGGTTACCAACTTATATTTGCGGGCTATGTATCCGTCTAAAAAATCGGTAAAAGCGGCAATCGCAAACACTATAGTTGCCCATAAGAAGTTATAAGGAATTATCGTTAAATAATAAAGTGCAACGAATATCGGAATAAGCGCTATTCTACAAACGGTTATTTTATTGGGTAGGTTCATATCTTTCTCCCTTTAAGATCGTACGCTGTGCACGACGTTATTTTTACTTGATAAAATTGCCCTTGCTGCACCATTTCATCTTCAGAGGCGGTAAAATACACAACTCCGTCAATCTCGGGCGCTTGAAATTGGGCTCTGCCTACGAAGCACTGCTTATCGTAGTCTATACCATCGCAAATTACGGTAATTTGCTTGCCCTTAAATTGCGAAAGGTTTTCTTTTGATATTTGTTTTTGCAAAGCGTAAAGTTGCTTCACTCTATCTTTTTTAACTTTATTATCTATTTGATTTGTCAATCTAGCGGCGGGAGTTCCCTCTTCTTGTGAGTAGGCAAAAAATCCTGCGTTGAAAAATTTTGCGTTCTTTATAAACTGCTTTAATATTTCAAAATCTTCTTCCGTTTCGCCGGGAAAGCCCGCGATAAAGGTGGAGCGTAATGCTATACCCTTAACCCTTTGCTTAAGCGTGTTGATAAGCTGCAAATAATCGTTGCCACTACCCTTTCTGTTCATAACCTTTAGCACCTTATCAGATGCGTGCTGAAGGGGTATATCTAGATACTTTACAAGCTTATCGTTATTAATAAGTTGGTCTATAAGCTCGTTATCAATCATATCGGGGTAACAGTAAAGCAATCTTATGCTCGCAATATTATCTAGAGCAGATAGCCTTTTTATAAGCGTACATAAACTCTTTTTGCCGTATAAATCTATGCCGTAGCGGGTTACGTCTTGAGCTACCAAAATGAGTTCAGAAATCTCTCCAAGCCCCTCAGCTTCTTCAACGAGCTGTTCAATCGGCGTTGAGTGATATTTGCCTCGAATGGCAGGAATTGCGCAATACGTGCAGTGATTATCGCAACCATCGGCTATTTTTAAATAGGCGTAATGCAATGGAGTGGTAACCGTTCTTTGCGTGCTTTTTAAAGCTTGCCCTTTGCCAACGTTATTAACCCTTAACCCTTTATAACAGTCGTTTACCGTTTGGTTAAATAAATCGTAATCGTAAGTACCTAAAAAACCGTCTACCTCAACTAAATCGTCAAAAATATCGTTTACAAATCTTTGGGGTATGCAACCGGTTAAAATTATTTTTTCAAGCTTTGCATCCTCGCGTAATTGATTATATTCCATAATCATCGAAATTGCTTCTTCTTGAGCGCTTTGTAAAAATCCACAGCTGTTTATAACGAGTATTTGCGTTTGATAAATATCGTTAGTGATAACGTAATCATTTTGGATAGAGGCCAAAAGTTTTTCGCTATCTACCCTATTTTTATCGCACCCGAGCGAGATAATCCCGAGCGTTTTTTTGTTTTTCATTGCATCTTTCTCCAATTAGAAAAATAGGCAAAACGAAATCGCATTTTAATCGTGTAAATTATAAGTTTTGTAAAACTCTTTTTTTGTAATCACGTTTTCGTAATTACCATCTGCCGTTTTTTCTATATATTTCTTTTTAATAAGTGCCTCTATAGCGCGTTTAACGCTATATTTATTATATTTTTGGGAGGCATCAACAATATCTTCAATACAATAATTTAATGTAGTTGAAAACCCGTATCGTAAAATAAACACCTCAATTTCGGTTTGTTCCTCAAGTTCTTTTGCGGTATATCTACCGTCGATTGCTTGCTGCTGAAGATCGTAATACAGCTTTCTGTTAAACTCTCCCTCGCAGTTACTTTTTAAAAAGTTGCATACAGAGCGCATTTCATCCTCGCTCACGCATGAGAGCTGCATGCGCGCGTGCAGCACTTTGCCTTTATCGTCGATATACCGAGCAAAGCAATCGTCACCTTCAAACAGTTTACTGCTGTCGCTATGCCCAAATATATAAATGGGCTCAAACGGATAAACAGTTTTAAACGCAACCCTGCGCTTAATAGCTGCGCGAACTGAAATGGTAAACACGTCTTTAGGGGTACTGGTAGTAGCCAACACGTATATTATACCCGTTTTTCTGCCATTTTCGACCTCGCTTTCAATATTGTTGCATATATCGAAAGATGAATCGCCAAAGTAACGGCGTATTTGACTAAACTCGCGAACGATAACTACTATATATTCAAGAGGATTATCTGCCCGCTTGTTGTATTGATAGAGGGTGCTTACCTTATTTTCCTCAAGCAATTTAAGCCTACGCTCGTTTTCTTTTTTTACCCACTTGGTAAAATGAAAAAACTGCTCGAGGTCTATCATATTAACGCCAAAAAGCATATGAGGCGTATTTTCGGTAAAAGAATAGCGGTTTTTTTGGTCAACTACGAGCACTCTAACCGTTTTGGGGGTATATTTGTACATAAAGCTTGCAATCATGCTATACAAATAATTATCAACCCTTTGGGTTGGCCCGCCAACGATTAGCGCATTTGTAAAAAACAAATTGTCAACGAGTGGCACGTTTTCAAAATTAAAGGTAGAAACGTATGACGGTAAACCCAATTCATTTTCAAACTTGCCCTCTTCAAGCCCTTTTTTGAGCCCTAATTTTTGCTTTTTAGGTTGAGGAATTTGAAAGGTTGCGCAATTACTTTCACGGTTGGTTTTATCTTGCCAAAAGGCAATAACTCCACCCCCTTTTATTTTCGCGTTAAGGGTGTCTGAGATATTTTTAAGCAAATACGTTGGAATATATTTAAATTTTTCTTTTAACGCGATTACGTTAAAATCATAGGTTGCAAAATTAGCACCCAATCCTTTAACTACAACGCTTACCTGCTCAAAATACTCCTCTAGCGCATTTTGTATAACCTTTAAAACTTTTTCGTGAACCCTTTTGTTATGCTCAACAACAGATTTATCGATTACGTAATCGTAAAGTAAATTTTTAGGTGGAAATATATATTCTTTTTGCATAATTCAATTAAACCAATTTAACTTGCGCGCGTTAAAAG
Source organism: Clostridia bacterium (assembly GCA_017456665.1). Taxonomy (GTDB): domain Bacteria; phylum Bacillota; class Clostridia; order Christensenellales; family Borkfalkiaceae; genus HGM11416. The sequence goes on from JAFTIY010000005.1 coordinate 5,470, forward strand.
CTGCCGTATAGCGCGATTAACGCGACTTTTATTTTTTTACAGAGGTTCACCGAAGGTTTCTTCAAACTGTTCTTTAGTCATTAAAATCTTTCTGGTTTTATTCTCTAAAGCAACGGTAATATACCCGCGTTCTACCAAAATATCAACTATTTTAGCAGCCTTTGGATACCCCAAGCCGAGCTTGCGTTGCAAGCCGGAAGTGCTTATGCTTTGAGCGGTTATTGCTATACGCATAGCCTGCTTTACGCACTCCTCATCGTTGCGAGCAGGAGTTGAAACGACGTCGGATGAAGTTGACGCAACCTCTTCTTCAGGCCCTGCGCTAATTTTATTAATCTTTTCAAGTGCAAACTCATCGTAGTAGCATTTATTGTTATCCTTAATGAATCTACATACCTTTTCGATTTCGGGAGTATCGATAAAGCAGCCTTGAGCACGCTCTGCGTTGGGCATGTTGCTCGTGCGGTAGAGCACGTCGCCTCTACCAAGAAGCTTTTCAGCACCACCCTCGCCCATGATTACCTGCGCGTCTGTTGAGCTTGCCATTTTAAAGGCAATACGCGAAGTAAAGTTGGTTTTTATCGAACCTTCCATAATATCTGCAGAAGGACGCTGAGTTGCCATTATCAAGTGAATACCCGCAGCACGAGCCTTTGCGGCCAAACGGCCGATTTTATTTTCTAAAAGCTTTCTGTCGGCAGAGCTTGCCATTAAATCGGCAAATTCGTCGATTATAATAAGCAACTTGGGTATCTTTTTACCCTTCTTTTCTGCCATAAAGGTGTTGTATTCGTCGATATTTTTAACTAACGCTTGGTTTAAAAGCTGGTATCTTTCTTCCATAAGCTCAACTGCCCATTCAAGCATTGCGCAAACCTTGGTATTATCGGTAAACACCTCGTCGAACATAAGGTTTGGCATTCCTCTAAAGAGCGAAAATTCAACCACCTTGGGGTCAACGAGAATTATACGCAATTCTTCGGGCGTATACTTGTACATTAAGCTAATAAGTAAAGTGTTTAAGAATACGCTCTTACCGGTACCCGTTGCACCTGCAACGAGAAGGTGGGGCATCTTTGAAATATCGAGGAGAACCGGTCTGCCTACGATATCGCGCCCCAAACAGAAAG
>JAFTIY010000059.1 GCA_017456665.1 Clostridia bacterium
CGACAGCCGCTTATGCGCGGCGCGCCCCCTTTGTCTGCAAGCAGACATTTCCCCCGTTTTGCGGGGGAATTACCCCTTACCAAGAGGGGCTATGATAAATGCCTCCTTTAAGTTTAATGGAGTTACGATCCCTCCGTCTCGGCATTTGCCTCGACACCTCCCTTTACCAAAAGGAGGTAGGTAAAAGTGGGGCGACTAAAATATTGATATTGCAAATACAAAATATTGACAACGTAAATATTATATGCTATAATATTTTAGATAGGCAAAAAAATAACACACAAAGGTTAATAAAAGGAGATTGCGGCAATGAAGATTGTTTTCAAAAATGCAAAAATCTATGAAGACGGAAAAATGATTAGCCGTAACCTTTTTTTTAACGGCAATTCTCTCTCTTTTATCGAGGGGGATTTTTCTTGTTTTGATAAAAATTGTTTAGTTATTGATAACGTAGCTATTTTTCCCGGTTTTTGTGACGTGCACGTGCATTTGCGAGAACCGGGTTTTTGTTATAAAGAAAGCATAAAAAGCGGAACGCTTGCAGCTGCGCGCGGTGGATATACCGCAGTTTGCTCTATGCCAAATCTCAACCCCGTGCCTCATTCAGTTGCCAATCTTAAAATTCAGCTTGATATAATCGAGCGAGACGGGGCTATTGCCGTTTATCCTTACGGGGCTATTACGGTTGATCAAAAGGGGCAAACGCTTAGCGATATGGAAGGCTTGGCGGATAGCGTTATTGCCTTTTCTGATGACGGCAAAGGGGTGCAAAGCGAGCAAATGATGGCTTGTGCAATGCAAAAGGCAAAAGAGCTTAACAAAATGATAGTTGCGCATTGCGAGGATAATTCGCTGCTTAACGGCGGATATATTCACGACGGAGAGTATGCGCATGCGCACAACCATAGGGGTATTTGCTCAAAAAGCGAGTGGGGGCAAATAGCAAGAGATATTGAGCTTGCCCGCAAAACGGGGGCGGCGTACCACGTTTGCCATATTTCTACAAAAGAGAGCGTTGATATTATTCGCAAGGCAAAGGCTGATAGAGTAGACGTTACTACCGAAACCGCGCCACACTATATTTTGCTCGACGATAGCGCTTTGCAAGAGAATGGAAGATTTAAAATGAATCCGCCGCTTCGCTCAAAAGAAGATAGAGAGGGGATACTCGGCGGTATTTTAGACGGAACTATAGATATGATAGCAACCGACCACGCGCCGCACTCGGCAGAAGAAAAGTCGAAGGGGCTTGAAAAGAGCGCGATGGGCATCGTGGGGATAGAATGTGCGTTTGCTCTTCTCTATACCAACCTCGTAAAAAAGAATATAATTTCGCTTGAAAGGCTTATTGAGCTTATTTCGGTTAATCCGAGAAAAAGATTTGCAATAGAGGGGGATGCGGGCTTTACCGTTTTTGATCTCAACGAGCAATATACTATCGATCCTGCCGAATTTTTATCAAAGGGCAAAAGCACTCCCTTTGAGGGCGAAAGGGTTTATGGAAAATGTATTTTAACGGTTTATAACGGAAAAACAGTTTACACTAATATTAAAGGCTTTGAGGAGAAAAACAATGGCTAAAAGAACTGATTTAAAAAAGATAATGATTATTGGCTCTGGCCCTATAGTTATTGGCCAGGCGGCTGAATTCGACTATGCGGGAACTCAAGCCTGCCTTGCTCTTAAAGAGGAGGGGTATAAGGTGGTTTTGGTTAACTCTAACCCCGCTACCATTATGACCGATACCTCTATTGCCGATAAGGTGTATATGGAGCCTTTAACACTTGAATATATTGCAAAAATAATCAGATACGAGCGCCCCGACGCTATTTTGCCCGGTATTGGCGGGCAAACGGGGTTAAACCTCGCTATGCAACTTGAAAAAAAGGGAATACTCAAAGAATGCCGTACCGAGCTTTTAGGTACGAGTAGCGAAAGTATTGAGCGCGCTGAAGACAGAGAGCTATTTAAAGAGCTTTGTGCTTCAATCGGCGAGCCTACTATTCCCTCTGAAATTGCTTACAACCTAAACGAAGCAAAAATAGCGGCTGAAAAAATAGGCTACCCGGTAGTTCTTCGCCCTGCGTTTACACTCGGCGGAACGGGTGGCGGTTTTGCAGGCGATGAAAACGAGCTTGAAAAAATTGGTATTAACGCCTTTAAGCTTTCGCCCGTGCATCAGGTGCTTATCGAAAAGAGCGTTAAGGGATTTAAAGAGATAGAATTCGAGGTTATGCGCGACGGCACTGATCACGCCATAACTATTTGCGGTATGGAAAATATCGATCCCGTTGGCGTTCATACGGGGGATAGCATAGTGGTTGCGCCCATTATGACTCTTTCGGATAAAGATAAAAAGATGCTAAACGATTCCGCTATAAAAATTATTAAGGAATTGAAAATCGAGGGCGGTTGTAACGTGCAGTTCGCGCTTAATCCAACCAGCTCTGAATATTATCTAATTGAGGTTAACCCCAGAGTTTCGAGAAGCTCGGCGCTCGCATCAAAGGCTTCGGGTTACCCAATTGCCAGAGTTACCGCTAAAATTGCGGTTGGCATGACTTTAGAAGAAATTAAAATTGCCAATACCAACGCGGCTTTTGAACCGCAACTTGATTATATTATCGCAAAACTTCCGAGATTTCCGTTCGATAAGTTTACGGCGGCTTCTAACCTGCTCGGTACTCAAATGAAGGCAACGGGCGAAATAATGGGTATTGGCTCTACCATAGAAGAATCGCTGCTTAAGGGCGTTCGCTCACTCGAAACGGGCGTTTACCACGTTTACCATCAAAAATTCGACGCTTATACCACTAACGAGCTTTTACAGTATATAACGGAGTTCCGCGATGATAATATTTACGCTATCGCAGAGCTTTTAAGAAGGGGCGAGAGCGTTAATAAACTACACGATGTTACCAAAATTACTCCTTTCTTTATTGAGGCAATAAGCAATATCGTTAATATGGAGGGTTTGGTTAAGGATAATCCGTTTAACGTTGATACCCTTAAGATTGCAAAAAAAATGGGCTTTTCGGATAAATATATCGCAAAGCTTTGGGGTTGCAAGGAGTTAAACGTGTTTGAGCTTCGCCGTGAAAATAACCTATTCCCCGCGTTTAGAATGGTTGATACATGCCACACAGGCGCGTATATTCCTTATTTTTATTCCAGCTATAACGGCAATAACGATTGCATCGTTACCAATAAAAAGAAAATCGTGGTGCTGGGCGCCGGGCCTATTAGAATCGGGCAGGGGGTTGAGTTCGATTATTCTACCGTTCACGCAGTTCAAACTATTAAAGATTCGGGCTACGAGGCTATTATTATAAATAATAATCCCGAAACGGTTTCTACCGATTATACTACCGCGGATAAGCTGTATTTTGAGCCACTAGTTACCGAAGACGTTATGAATATTATCGAGTTTGAAAAACCGGAGGGGGTTATCGCTTCGCTCGGCGGGCAAACAGCTATTAACCTTGCTCAGCCACTTTCAAATCTCGGCGTTAAAATTATAGGTACAGATTGCGATGCCATTGATAAGGCTGAAAATCGCGATAGCTTTGAAAAACTTTTAAAAGAACTTGGTATTCCGCAGCCCGAGGGGCGCGCCGTTACTAAAATTGAAGACGGTATTGTAGCCGCTTCTAAAATAGGTTACCCCGTACTCGTGCGCCCAAGCTTCGTTTTGGGCGGGCGCGCTATGCAAATAGTTGCTAACGAGGATCAGCTTCGCCATTACCTTAAAACCGCGGTTGAAATCGATGAGGATAAGCCCGTTTTGGTTGATAAATATATCATCGGTAAAGAGGTCGAGGTGGATGCAATATGCGACGGGTACGACGTTTTTGTTCCCGGTATTATGGAGCTGGTTGAAAGAACGGGTATCCACTCGGGCGACTCAATTAGCGTTTATCCCACCTTTTCTATTTCGGATAAGGTTAAGGGCAAAATTCTTCAGTATGCAAAAAAACTTGGCCTTGGTATTGGAATAGTTGGGCTTTATAATATTCAGTTTATAGTTGATAGAAAGGACGAGGTGTTTATTATTGAGGTAAATCCGCGCTCGTCGAGAACAGTTCCATTCCTTTCAAAAGCAACGGGCTACAGCCTTGCGGATATCGCAACCGAATGTATTTTGGGCAAAACTCTTAAGGAACAGGGTATTTTTGGGCTTTATCCCGAAGAAAAAAATAGATGGTACGTTAAAGTGCCCGTATTCTCGTTTAATAAACTTCGCGGGTTAGACGCTTATCTCTCGCCCGAAATGAAATCTACGGGAGAAGCTATCGGTTACGACGATAAATTCTATCGCGCGCTCTATAAGGCGCTTCAGGCTAGCGGTATGCACCTTCAAAATTACGGAACGGTATTCGTTACCATCGCCGATTGCGATAAAAACGAGGCTTTGCCACTCATTCGCAGATTTTATAACCTCGGCTTTAACATCGAGGCAACTTATGGTACGGCTCTCTTTTTAAAAGAAAACGGCATTCGTACTCATATTCTCAATAAGCTTTCTGACGGTAGCGACGAAATTATCGAATCGATAAGGCAGGGGCATATTGCATACGTTATTAATACCAGCGATTCATCTTCTTTCGGCTCTTTTAAAGACGGCCACGAAATAAGAAAATGCGCTACCGTAAATAACGTTACTATTTTTACTTCGCTTGATACGGTAAGCGTGCTTTTAGACGTGCTTGAGGAAACTACGCTTACTATTTCTACCATCGATGCGTGAAGGATAAAAAATGAAGCAAGTATTTTTAACTGTAAATAAAAATTTCGCTCTTACCGATAACGTTTATAAAATGGTGCTTACGGGCGATACCTCTGGAATTACTAATTGCGGTCAGTTTGTAAATATTAAGTTGGATGGGCTGTTTTTGCGCCGCCCGATTTCGGTGTGCGACTGCCAAAATAATGAACTTACTCTCGTTTATAAGGTAGTAGGTAGAGGTACGGAGCAAATGTCTCGCATTAAAGAGGGGCAATGCTTAGACCTTTTAGTTGGATTAGGTAATGGGTACGATTGCTCGCTTTCGGGCAATAACCCACTTCTTATAGGTGGCGGTGTTGGCGTGCCTCCGCTATATATGCTGTGCAAAAAACTTATCGATGAGGGTAAAACACCCACGGTAATTCTCGGCTTTAACACCGCTAATGAGGTGTTTTATAAACAAGAATTCGAAAAGTTGGGGGCAAAGGTTATAGTTTGCACGGTTGACGGCTCGTGCGGAGTTCGCGGATTGGTTACCGACGGTATGGCAAATTTAGAATATTCGTATTTTTACACGTGCGGACCGGAACCCATGCTTAAGGCGATTTACCGCACGGCAAAAACCAGCGGACAATTTTCTTTTGAGGAGAGAATGGGTTGCGGTTTTGGCGCTTGTATGGGATGCTCTTGCAAAACGATTACCGGTTATAAGCGCATTTGTAAAGAAGGCCCGGTGCTTTGCAAGGAGGAAATATTATGGGAAAAATGAAGGTGAATCTTTGCGGTATTGAGCTGGATAATCCGGTGATTCCCGCTAGCGGAACGTTTGGGTTTGGCTATGAATTTGCCGAGCTTTACGATATAAACGTGCTTGGTACTTTTTCTTTTAAGGGAACTACTAAAGAGGCGCGCTTCGGTAACCCCACTCCACGAATTGCAGAGTGCGAAGGGGGGATGATTAACGCCGTTGGACTACAAAATCCCGGTGTTGATAGGGTTATTAGCGAAGAGCTTCCTAAATTAAAAAAATGCTTTAATAAAAAGGTAATGGCCAACGTTTCGGGCTTTTCGGTTGACGAATACGTTCACACCTGCGCTCTTTTAGATAAGTGCGAGCAGGTTGGCTGGCTTGAGGTTAATATCAGCTGCCCTAACGTGCACGGTGGCGGTATGAGCTTTGGAACGAGCCCTGAGGCGGCTGCAGAAGTGGTGCGCGCGGTAAAGGCTGTTACTGTTAAGCCGGTTATAGTTAAGCTTTCGCCAAACGTTACCGATATAGTGGCCATTGCCAAAGCGTGCGAAAACGCGGGGGCTGACGGTATAAGCCTTATTAACACGATGCTCGGAATGAGAATTGATCTTCGCACTAAAAAACCTGTAATTGCAAATAAAATGGGCGGTTTTTCGGGTAAAGCAATCTTTCCCGTAGCGCTTAGAATGGTTTATCAGGTGGCGCACGCGGTTAACCTTCCCGTAGTAGGAATGGGGGGCGTTTCGTGCGCTGAAGACGTTATTGAAATGATGCTCGCAGGGGCGGTTGCCGTTGAGGTTGGCGCTCAAAATCTTATAGATCCTTATGCGTGCAAAAAAATAATTGAGGATCTGCCTCGCGTTATGAAAAAATACGGAATTGAAAACTTAAATGATATTATTGGAGGAGTTTTATAATGGGTAAAGACGTAATTATCGCTTGCGATTTTAACAGCGCGCAAAAAACGTTGGCGTTTTTAGATAAATTCGAGGGTAAAAAGCCCTTTGTTAAGATTGGTATGGAGCTTTATTATTCAGAAGGTCCGTCTATCGTTAGAGAAATTAAAAAAAGAGGGCATAAAATATTTTTAGACCTTAAGCTTCACGATATTCCCAATACCGTTAAAAAGGCGATGGCTGTTCTTTCTCGTTTAGACGTGGATATGACAAATCTTCACGCTGCAGGTACGAAAAATATGATGAAGGCGGCTATCGAGGGGCTTACAAGAGAGGATGGAAGCCGTCCTATTCTCATTGCGGTAACTCAGCTTACCTCTACAGATCAAGAGAGTATGGAAAGCGATCTTCTTATAAAAGAACCAATTGACGAGGTCGTTATGCATTACGCTTCTTGCGCAAAAGATGCAGGACTCGACGGTGTGGTTTGTTCTCCGCTTGAGGCAGGTAAGGTTCACGAAAGATGCGGCGAGGCATTCGTTACCGTAACACCCGGCGTGCGCTTTGCAGATGGCGAAGTTGGCGATCAAAAGAGAGTTATGACGCCTGCGCAGGCAAAGGCTATCGGCTCTGATTATATAGTAGTTGGCAGACCTATTACTGCTGCAGATGATCCCGTAGCGGCATACGAGAGATGTTGCAAAGAATTTATCGGTTAAAGAGGTGAACGTTATGGAAAGTTACAAAAGAGATTTTATACGCTTTTTAGAGAGCGCGGGCGTTTTAAAATTTGGCGATTTTACCGCAAAAAGCGGAAGAAAAATTCCCTATTTTGTAAATGCGGGCGAAATTAAAACGGGCGATCAAATTGCAAAACTTGGCGAATTTTACGCTAAAAGCTATCTTGAAAAGGTTGGTAATCAAAAATCAGTTCTTTACGGGCCTGCATATAAGGGTATTTCAATAGCGGTTGCAACTTCAATCGGCCTTTCAAAAGAGGGGCTTGATCTTCCCTTCTTCTTTAACAGAAAAGAAGCAAAGGATCACGGCGAGGGTGGCGTTTTCGTAGGCTATAAGCCACAAAATAACGAGCAAATCGTTATAGTTGAAGACGTTATTACCGCAGGAACGGCAATTCGCGAGAGTATGGAAATACTTTCTGTTCTTGAAGCAAAGGTCGTTGCTTGCTTCGTAATGGTTGACCGTAAAGAAAAGGGCAAGGGCGAAAAGAGCGCAATGGCTGAGGTAGGCGAAGAGTTTGGCTTCCCCGTATATTCGGTTGTTGACGTTTACGATATTATTGAATACCTTTCTGAAAACGAAAAGCACGCTGAAGACGTTGCTCGTATAAAAAAATACCTCGAGGTTTGGGGCGCAAAGAACTAAAATGAGAAATCTGATTAATATTCTTGATTTAAGTATTAATGAGTTGGATGAGTTAATTTCAGTTGCATCCGATATAATGGATAATCCACAAAATTACGCCGATAAATGTAAGGGCAAAATAATGGGTGCTCTGTTTTTTGAGCCGTCTACCAGAACCCGTCTTTCTTTTACATCTGCTATGATGAGTCTTGGCGGTCAGGTTCTTGGCTTCGATCAGGCGGGGAGCTCTTCAGTTGCAAAGGGCGAAACAGTTTCTGATACCGTAAGAATGGTTAGCGCTTATTCTGATATTATCGTTATGCGCCATCCCAAAGAGGGTGCGCCGATCGTCGCTTCTAAAGTGGCAAGTGTGCCCGTTATAAATGCGGGAGACGGCGGGCATTATCATCCCACCCAAACGCTTACCGATTTGCTTACTATTCACAAAAAAAAGGGCAGGTTTGATAACCTCACGATAGGCGTTTGCGGCGATTTGAAATACGGCAGAACCGTTCATTCGCTTATTTCGGCTATGTCAAGATATAATAACGTTAAATTCGTGCTCATTTCGCCTAGCGAACTGAGTATTCCCGATTACGTTAAAGAGGACTATTTAAATAACAGTAAGTACGTTGAGGTTACCGATCTTGAAAAGGCTATTCCCGAGCTTGACGTATTATATATGACTCGCGTTCAAGCAGAAAGGTTTGATAGCGTTGAAACGTATGAAAGATTAAAAGATTCTTATATTCTCAATCATTCAAAGCTTGCTTCGGCTAAAAGCGATCTTTCTATAATGCATCCGCTGCCGAGAGTAAACGAGATCGACGTTGACGTTGACGAGGATAGCAGGGCTCATTATTTTGATCAGGCAATGTATGGCAGATATATACGTATGGCGCTTATTTTAATGCTTCTTAAAACTCACGGCGTTGACGATAGAAGAGGAACGGGGGTTGAAATTGAAGGAAAGGTGTGCAAAAATCCCCATTGTATATCTAATAGTGAGCGTGGAATAAAAAAATTATTCAATAGCAAATCAAAATGTATCTACTGTGATCAATAAGCTATAATAACCAAACTTCGTTAGCGTGGTGATTTGGCGGTTTATTGCGCGATAGGTTTTAATGCAAAATTGCGGCAGTTAATATTGAAGCAAAGGGGCAATAATTGTAAATAATAAAAGCTGTTTATAAAAAAACAAGGCCATTTAACGTGCAGAAAGGCCTTGTTTTTTTGTTTTAGAAAATACTTTTAGAGAAGATAAAAAACTTATGTTGATTGAAAATATGGTGTAACTTTAATTATTTTGCCTATTTTTCATCCTTTGCCAACTTATATATCCATAAATATCGTTAAATAAAAATGCGACAAAACATACAACCACGGATAGCGTGATACTCTTAACGGAGTATCACGCAGTCAAATCCGTCTTCGACGGGTGAAATCCACCGTTGGTGTATGAAATCGCTTTCGCGATGAAATCCTGCTTCGCAGGGTTGTATTTAGACGGATTTGATTTCATCCAAG
>JAFTIY010000060.1 GCA_017456665.1 Clostridia bacterium
TCTAATCGTTAACATAACTGAATAATCTTTTTGAGAAAGCACGGTAAAATTTGCTAGTTTACCAACTGCAATACCACCCATTTGATCATATAAGCCTAAATTTTTTGCCGGATTCGCACTTGCAAAATCAACGGCATCGGTTAAACTTACACCACACTTTGTAACAACGTTTTTAACAGCGTCACACATACGCAAAACACTACCGGCTAAAGTACCGTCTGCCAATCTAGCCTCGCCGTTTTTAACGTAAACAGTTTGCCCGCCAAGTTCACTTACGGTATCTCCTAAATTTTTAGCACGCATTGCGTCGGTTATTAAAATTACTTTATCATGAGGTTTATTTTTTATTAGCATTTGAATTGCCGGTACGCTAACGTGGATTGTATCGCAAATAATTTCGCACGCAAGCTCATCAGTCATCAATCCCGCACCCACAACGCCTGCCTCTCTGTGCGTAAAGGAGCTTTGGGCATTAAAGGTATGAGTGATTTGAGATGCTCCAAATTTGCAAGCTTCAACGGCTTGAACATAGGTAGCCGAGGTGTGGCCGATGCTTGCTCTAATATCATTTTTAACTAAATACTCAATAAATTGTTTACTGTTTTCAACTTCTGGCGCTAACGTAACCAATTTAATGTTATTTCCGCTCAATTGATTATATTGTTCAAATTCTTTAACGGTTGGCGGAACTATGTATTCTGCGGGTTGAGCCCCCGCCTTACTTTTATTTATGTACGGCCCTTCTAGGTGAATACCCAAAAGTTTTGCTCCGCCGTAATTTTGTTCGTTTTGCTTATAATTATTAACTGCAACCATTGCTTTTTGTATATTTTCAGGGCTTTGAGTCATAGTAGTTGCCAAAAATGCAGTAGTTCCCTCGCAAGCAATCGATTTTGCAATGTTTTCTAAATCTTCAACCCTTCCGTCCATCGCGTCGGAATTAGCTGATCCGTGAATATGCTGATCGATAAAACCCGGTAAAACCACTGCGTCATCAGGTAAATCAATTATTTCAGCCAAATTACCTTCGCCAATAAAACTAATCTTTCCGTTTTCAAACCCAATGTTTGTTTTAACAATGCCTACGTCTTGTAAGTAAACGTTTACGTTTTTAAATGCTTTCATAAAATCACCTTTTTTAATACTAATTTAATTATACCACTCTTTTTTTTCATTTTCAACATTAAACGTGTAATATATTTTAACAATAAGACACATTTTTTTAAAATAATAAAAAAAGTTCGTTTTTATTTTATTCAAACGAACTTTTTTTTGCTAATTGCTATCCTCTTGCAATTTTATTAACGTAATCTAAAAATTGCATTTGATCAATATTTTCTAAACTTACTGCATCCACTTCTCCAACTAAAACACCTTTTTTATAAACGTAAAACTTGCCTAGCACGTCTCCTTCATTTACCGGCGCTTTAACGATCTGATTTACCTCAAATTCTACAGTTATCTTGTCGTCGTCATTTTTATATCCGAATACGTAAAAATCTCTTTGAGCGCCAATTTTAACGTAATCAGTTTTTCCGCTTGCTACCTTAACTTTTACGTCATACTCACTACCTTTACTTAATACCTCTTTAGCCATAAAATTTTCAAACGCATAGTTAAAACTATTAGAACAATCAGCAAATCTAGTCTTGCTGTCACACTCTTTTATTAGCACCGAAATAACTCGCGTATTTCCCCTTTTTGCCGTCGCAGCAAGGCAATACCCGGCTTCATTAGTAAAACCAGTTTTTCCCCCATCACAGCCGTTATAAAACCTAACTAACTTATTAGTATTGGTAAGCGAGGTTTCTCTTCCTCCGTCGTGCGTTATACTATCGGTGTATATTTTACTGTAATCAAAGTACTTTTCGTACTTTATTAATTTAGAAAGCATTACGGCAACGTCTCTTGCGCAAGAATATTGAGTAGGCTTCATTAATCCCGTACAATTTGAAAACAATGTATTAGTCATACCCAATTGTTTTGCTCTATTATTCATAGCATCAACGGCATTTTCTTCATTACCATACAGATGTTCGGCGATTGCAACGCTCGCATCGTTTGCCGATGCAATAATTATACTTTTAATTAAATCTTGCGCGCTGTAAATTTTATTTGATTCTAAATATACCTGCGAGCCGCCCATTCCAGACGCATTTTTACTTACAGTAATTTGATCTTCAAACGAAAAACTTCCTTGCTCCTCTTTTTCAAAGGCTAAAAGTAATAACATAATTTTTGTCATGCTAGCAATAGGTAACCTTTCTTTTTAATTTTTTGAGTAAATTACCGTACTGCAATTCTCGTCGCACAAATATGCGCTCTGCGCACTTACGCTAAAAGCAGCTGAAGCTTTAACACTTTTATTAAATTTAATTGGAGAAAATAAAATAATTGCTAAAGTAAAACAAAAAATTAAAATTGAAACAGATAACTTTTTTATCATAAAAATTCCTCGTTAATTATTGTTTGTAAGTTATCAATTATTATTCGCTAATCACAAATTAAAAATATAAATTAAATGGTTTGATAATTAAACAAATAAAAAACGCTTCCCATAAAACAGCAATTACGTGTAACGTAAAAAGCAACAAAAAGTTTAGTATTAATGCGGAATATTTAATATTTTTACATCGCTTACATTTTAATGAAAAATCTAAAAATATTACAGAAAATACCACACACGATAAAAACCTAATAACCATTGAAGGCACAATTGCAACGAAAAAAATCATTACCCCGGTTAAAGAAAAAATGTCAAAAAAGCATGGTAAAATACTACCTATAATAAATCCTTGATAAATAAAAATAACGAAGTGTATTGGCAACACGTATACGGTAAACCCACATAAAGCAATAATAGCCGCATATATAAAACAAGAAAATATTTTGCTTAAAAAATAGCTTACCTGCTCGCTGTTCTTACTATAAATAAACACGTAACGCTCAAGTATATTGTCGTAAAAAAATGATGTTTGCTCTTTAGAGTTTAACACCGTTGCTAAAACTATTCCTAGAATAAAAAAAATAACGCAAATAACTATATATATTAACTTTTATTTAAGTAAAGCGATAACGCTATTTAAATACGCAACCATAAAAAATAACCCTACATAAAATTTATGTGAGTTATTTTATAATTATTACCCATTTAAAACTTGCAACATCTTATCTATACAAATTGCATATCCTCTTGTTGAATCATTTAAAAATACGTGAGTTACCGCCCCAACTATTTTTCCGTTTTGCAATATTGGACTGCCGCTCATCCCCTGCACGATTCCGCCTGCATAACTGATTAATTTTTCATCCGTAACCCTAATAACCATGTGTTTGTTCGATTTATCATTTTCATCAACCTTAATTATGCTTATTGAATATTTTTTTGGATTACTTCCGTTAACCGTTGTATATATTTCTGCATTTCCCGGCATTGCTTGACCAATTTGATATCTGTTTAATCCATCCAATTGCTTTACGTTATCAAAGCGACCGGTTATTCCTACTTCAGAATTTTTTTTAACGCTGCCTAAAACGTTGGTTCTTACTATGCTGCCTTTTAATTCACCTGCTTTACCTCGTTCTCCCTTTACTACGCCGTTTATCGTACATGCGTATGCAAATCCACCTCCTACACCAAGTAAATTACCCTCCTCGTCTAGTATAGGATGACCTAATGAACAAAAGTCTCCGTTACTTTTTATTAACGTAACCGTGCCAAGTCCAGAAAGATAATCGCGAATTAGAACCCCCAACTTATATTGACCGCTTAAATCCATTTTGGGATATATATTCTTAATACACTTTTTGCCATTTGTTAAAATTTCTGCTATTACGTAATCTCCTTTACTGTAATTTTTTAAAACCTCATCTATATCTGCTGCGCAGGTAATTTTTTTTCCGTTAAGCGAAAGTATATAATCACCGCTCTTAAGCCCGGCGTCTCTTGCAGGCAAATATATATCATCTGAGCAGATCACTTCAGAAAGTCCCACTATAAGCGCTCCTTCCCCTGAAAGATCAAAACCCAAAGGAAAACCTCCTAAATAATAAATTTCTTCATCGGCATAAACCTTTGTTAACGAGGAAAATAAAGATATGCATATTATTATCAATATAAAAAAACGTTTTAATTTTACTTTCATAATACCCCCGAAGCTTACAAAGCAAAACTATTATGAGCAGAGCTTAAATTTAATATACTTAACTTTACAAAAAAGCTAAAATAACGTAAACAAAAAGCTCTCTTCAAAATAAAATGAAGAAAGCTTATTTTTGATTATTAAATTTCGCGCAATTTTTTAATTGCATCAGCTCTATTCTCTGCACTAAAAACAGTATTTCCGGCAACAATTACGTTTGCACCGTTTTGCTTTGCTATCGGGCAGGTTTCAAAATTAATACCGCCGTCTATTTCAAGTAAAATATCTTTTTGCATCTCACTAATTATTTTACTCGTTTGAGCAAGCTTACTATATACCTCGGGAATAAATTTTTGCCCTCCAAATCCGGGATTTACGCTCATAAGTAAAACTATATCGCAATATTCAATTACGTCGGCAACCTCACTTACGGGCGTTGCGGGATTAATTACTAAACCGCTTTTTACTCCTAAAGATGAAATCGCCTTTACCGTATCTTTAAGGCGAGAACCGCATGCTTCGTGATGAACTGTAATAAACGAACTACCCGCTTGAGCAAATTTTTCGATATATTTCCAAGGCTCAACGATCATTAAATGCGTATCTAGAGGAAGAGACGTGTGTTTAGAAATATCATTAACCATTTTTATGCCAAA
>JAFTIY010000061.1 GCA_017456665.1 Clostridia bacterium
CAATCTTGCTCAATATATGAACGTTAGGGTAGAAGAATTTATGCAACAAACTACCTTAAAAGAATTCGTTGGCTACGTAGAGCACTTTAACGAAGACTCGCAGGATTTTTCGATTTGGTGGTACGAAAACAAAATTAAACCCGAACTAGAAAAGTTTAAAGATATGCCATTTGCAGAATACGATGAGCAGTTTCACAACGGCTTTTATTCTCGTGCTCTACCCGAAGAATTAAGGTTTTTACTAGACCTTTCGGTAAACGGAGTTTTAACCGAAATAGAAAAATATCGCACCCAAGAAAATAAATGGAATATAGCAGGCGTGTTCGACGACTACGTTGAAGGCCCTATTGTTGATTACTTAAACCAATTATTTACTCAAAACAGCATCAATTCGCTTGATGAAAAATATTTTGGTTCAAGCATAAAAAATTCCGTTGAACAACCGTTTAGTGGATTATTAACTTTTAAAGGTAGCGATTTTAAAGATCTCATTAACTTAAACGCAAGCGAAGCAATGCTTGCCCAACTCGATAAAATTACTTTGGCAGACCTTTTAAAGTAGGGCAGCATAATTCAAACAGAAACCCTAACCGCTTTTATTATAGCGATTAGGGCTTTTTTATAGAAGTGGTGCAAAAATTCTTACGATTGCACGAATAAATTTTTTAAATAAATTAACTTTAATACTTTTTGTGGAGATATAAATACATTGATTCATAAAATAAAATTTTCTCGTGTTTGATTAGGATATTTTACGCTGTATAAATTTTCTAATCGGCGAAAAAATTTCTTTTTTAATTTTCGTGAATAAAAAATAAAGTAAAGCATAAACCCGGCAATTGGCAATATTAGCACGAACAACAGCCAAGGGATTTTATATTCGGGATTATCGTTAGATGCGATAATTGCTATAACGCAAGCGACCTATGTAGCAAATGCCGCTAAATAAAAATACGGAACAAAATAGCAAAGAGCAACTACAATTCCGATAATAGCAAGAACTTCAAATAACGTAATTAAAAAGGCAATAATATATCGAACGGGTATATAACTATATTGTCGTTCAATGATTTTTCCATTTGTTTTTATCGTGTATTTTGTTTTCATAAGCACTCCTAAAAGGCTAAAAACCCGACGAAAAGTCGGGTTTTACCATTATCATTTAGATTCTTGCGCTTTTTTAATACGTTCGTCAGCGGCAGCCTTTCTTTCGTTGGCTTCAGCAATTTGCTTTTCACGTTCTTCTTGCATTTTTGCTTGGCGCGCTTTAGGGCTCATTTTTGCTTCTTCCCATTGCGCTTTTGATTCTGCCTTTGCAGCGGCAAAATTAGCTTTATCTACTTCGTGTTGTGCTTTTGCGCCTTGCTTCATATCGGCAAATGCGTTTTTAAAAAACTTTTTAATTCCCATAATTAAAATCTCCTTGAATTTATTTTTTATTTATTCAACAAACTATCAGACAGTTCAAAAATTTGAGTTGCATATTTATTTTTTCTTTTCTTCAATATTGCCTTAAAAATAGGGTAGGTCGTAAGTGTAAGTACAATGCCAATAATTCCAATTCCAATGCCAAGCACCATATTTGAGCCAATTACTTGCATTGCAAAGCACATTCCCGTTCCGAGCACCAAAGATAAAAGTGAACCGTAAACGTACGCAAAAATTTGTGCAGGGCGTTTAACCTTTTTGTCAAGCATTTTTAATTCATCCAGTTTGGTAATTTCTTTTTGTGAATAACTTGCGCGAATTCTTTCAATCGTTTTTATTTCAGTAGTCATAATTTTATCTCCTTATGTGGTTTAACTTTGTACCCATATTATACGTTAGCGATGTTTAAGTTTTAATAAAATACCGTAAGCGTTTTGATAACCTTTTGTAAATATTTTGTAAACGCAAAATTTTATCAAAAAATAACTTTTTTATTCCCGCTTTTATACTAAGTTTGTTTTTTTCAAAATTATATTACTAATTGCGCCTAATCCTATGGCAAAGCATCCGCTTCCGGCTAAGCATAACGTAATATGAATAATTCCTGCGTTGAGTGGGCTTGCAATAGAAATAACCATAAATAAAAACATACCTATACCGAGTGAAAGGCAAATTGAAAGCCAAGATTTTTGCTTACCTATAACACTCATGGTTAAAAATATTGAAACGAAAATTGGAACGAGTAAAACTTTTGAAATAATAGAGCAAATCAAATTAAAAGCATTAAAACCAATCATTTCAAAAGAAAGGCTTGCTATTTTTCCGCCGATAACAGAACCGAGTACAAACGCTAAAATCATTGCTCCGCCTCCAATTGAACATACGATCGTTTTTGAAATAACGTAATCGGTTTTTTTTGAACGAACGGTAAATAGATTTTTTGCATAACCGCTTCTAAAATCATCGCAAACGAATACGCAAACTAAAATGGCAATTGCAAAGTACATCATGTTGATATTGCACATAGAAACCAAATCCATACTCATACTGCTTTGTTCGGCAGAAGTAGAGGAAACAGACCCCAGAATTTGCCATACGTATTCAAAACCGTGCATAACCGTTTCTTGCCCCGTTTGCGGATTCGTAGAAACCGTGCCATCCATCATCGACGTCATAACCAGTATTAAAATGGGGACTACTAGCGAAATACCAACCATTATATAAAAGAAGGGGCTAATAATTAATCTTCTCGTATCTACTTTAAGCATGCTTTTTAGTCTTTTATTAAAAGTATTTTTTTCAAAGGTCTTTTTCATATTATCTGCCTCCTTTATCTTTCATAAGGTCAATATAATACTCTTCGAGTCCGATTTTATCCGTTTTAATTTCGTTAATTAAAACACCATTTTCATAAAGGTAACAAACGATTTTTTCGGGGGTGGTTTCATCATAAACACGTAGGTATTGGTTTTCATCTTCTTCAATACGTAAATATTTACGCATCAAAAGCGATTTTGCCATATCCGTTTTAGTTACTTTTACGGCAACGAATCTGCGGCAACTTTCGTCAAGCTCTTGTGCCGTCATTTCGGCAATCATTTTACCGCCGCGAACTATACCGTAATGTGTTGCAATCTTTTCAAGTTCACCTAAAATATGAGAAGAAATTACGATGGTTGCTCCCTTTTTTGCAATATCTACGAGTACTTCTCTCATAATGCGCATACCGTCTGCATCAAGCCCGTTAATCGGTTCGTCTAATACCAGCAAAGAGGGATTGCCAAGTAGAGCCATGGCAATACCAATGCGTTGCTTCATGCCAAGCGAACAGTTTTTATATTTGTTGCCTGCAGAGCCTTCCATGCGAACGAGTTTTAGTATTTTTCTTATTTCATCGTCTGGGTTTTCTATACTTAAATTATCTGCTTGAAGCTTTAAATTGTTCCAAACGGTCATATTGGGAAAACAACCTGGGCTTTCAATCAAAACCCCTACTTTTGCCCTAATATCTATGTCGGTATAATCTTTGCCGTAAAGTTTTACGCTTCCGCCACTTTGTCGAATAAGCCCGCAAATAATTTTTTCGGTAGTTGATTTACCCGAACCGTTTTCTCCTATAAAACCGTAAATACTGCCAATGGGAACTGTCATATTTAAGCCTTGCAAAGCTTGTTTTGTACCAAAGTTTTTGGTTAAATTTCTTATTTCTATTGCGTTCATTTTTTTTCTCCTTAATACACGTCGCATTTATTTAAAATGTGCGAACCAACGATAATGTAAATTGCCGTCCAAGCAATCGATACTACCAAACAGTTTATAATCGTCCACAAATTACTAGATAAACAAGCAAATACCGATGAACCGTATAAGAAAATATTTAGTATGGGCGAATTGCCTAATATAGCAGCAGCACCGATAATTAAAATACCTGTTCCGAAGAAGAAGGAAGATGCGATTGAAATACCAAAATATTTTCTAAATATTACGTTCAAAAAGGTGTAAAGAGCCGCCCAGCCTAAACTCATAATCATTTTACCTAAAACAGCACAAACCAAAGAACCTACGTTTACGCTAGTTTCGTAACCTGCAATTAAACCGCCAATCGTTCCGCCGATAAAATAGGTTAAACACATACAAACCATTGCAAAAGCGCAAACGAGCGTTTTAGAAATCATATAATCTTCTTTTTTTGCGTGCGTTGTAAAGAGTTGTTTTACGTATCCACTTTTATAATCGTGACCGATAAAGATAGAAACCATTATTCCGCCAAAGATAAAAACCATATTCATATTGGCGTAATCGGCAATTTCTCTTATAACGTATAAAGGTTCTGTTGCCGCAATAATTTGCCAAACATTACTGTAAAGCGGTTCTATTTTATTGCCGTTTTGGTCTGGCATCATCGTAAAACCTGAAACCATTGCCGGAATAATTGCCGCAATCGCAAGGAAAATACAAAACAAAGGCGTATGGAATAAACGGTAAAAATCCACGCCCAGCATACCTTTTATTCTTTGTTTAAAAGTAGGCGATTCAAATTTTAATTCTTTTGTCATGTTACTTTTTCTCCTTTTGCGACATAATTTCAATATAATATTCTTCTAAGCCGATTTTATTTTTCTTGATTTCGCTTACAATAAACCCCTTTTTTATAAGATATTCTACGATTTCTTCGGTGTTATCCACGTCATAAACACGTATATACTCTTCTTCTTGTCGAGCGTTTGCGTATTTTTCTTTTAACGCTTTTAATGCACCTTGCATATTTGCTGTTTTTAAAGAAGTAAACACACGTGCACGATTTTCCATTTCCTTTGCAGAGAGTTCCATAATCATTTTTCCCTGACGGATAATACCGTAGTGGGTGGCAATTTTTTCAAGCTCGCCCAAGATGTGTGAAGAAATTAAAACGGTGCAACCGTAAGTTTTTGTAATATCTACGAGTATTTCTCTCATAATGCGCATCCCGTCTGTATCAAGTCCGTTAATCGGCTCGTCTAATATTAAAAGTGCGGGATCTCCAAGTAGAGCCATTGCAATACCGATACGTTGTTTCATGCCGAGTGAACAACTCTTAAACTTGATAAATTTACTATCTTCCATACGGACGATTTTTAGCACTCTATCAATTTCTTCTTCGCGATTTTCAAGCTCCAAGTTTATAGCTTGCATCATCAAATTTTGATATACGCTTGAAGAAGGAAAACAGCCTGCGTTTTCAATTAGTGCGCCAACTCTAACGCGCACGCCTGCATCAGTATAATCTTTGCCGAACAACTTGATTTCTCCTGAGTTTGGAACGAGATGTCCGCAAATAAGTTTTTCCGTAGTAGATTTACCGCTTCCGTTTTCACCTATAAAACCGTAAATGCTACCAACGGGAACGGTCATATTCAAATTGTTTACAGCAAAAAGCCCACGAAAACTCTTTGAAAGTCCTTTAATTTCAATAGCGTTCATAAAAATGCTCCTTATATTTCAGTTTGCCATACCATTATACTAAAACAATGTTTATAAAACGCAAAATTTATGTTTTTGAAAAGTAAATTATTTGTTAATAAAATGTAAAAGTGACTACGCTTTTTACGTAGCCACTTGTTTTTTTATTTTTCATTTTCGTTTAAAAGTTCTTCTGAAAGCCTTAATATTTCTTCACCGTAACGGTTTTTATATTTTTTGAGTACGTATTTGTAAGTAGGGTAGGCAATTGCTATTGGTACGCTTCCAATAATCATAAGTACGATACCCCAAAACCAAATGCTCCACTGCAAAATCATCGTTAATCCTAAGCCGAAAATTAACGTACCAACAACGCCTAGCACAAGTGACCAAATAGTGGATGTATTTTTTACAATGGCATCTAATCGGCGAAGCCTTTCTAGTTTACTTTCCGATTGTTCTTGAGGGGAGTATTGACGGCGAATGCTATCTATTTCTTTTCTTTCTTCTTCGGTAGGCGCAGTATATTTAAAATTAAATTGATTGTTCATTTTTTATATTTTCCTTTCGTAAACTACGTTCTTTAATAAAATTGTAAAGGTGCTTCCTTTGTTTATTTCACTTTGCACGGCGATTTCTCCGCCTAAAATATCGATTACCTTTTTTACGAGAGCAAGACCAAGTCCGTTTCCTTGAGTTGAGTGCGAGGTATCGCCTTGATAAAACTTTTCAAAGATTTTAGCGCCCGTTTCGCTCGTCATGCCACAGCCCGTATCAGCTACTTTAATTTCTACGTTTTTATCTTTACGTTTAAGCGATATATCTATTTTTCCACCGTTTGGAGTAAACTTAATAGCGTTAGAAATTAAATTATTCCACACTATTTCGAGCAGGCTTTTTGAAGAAAATATCGTAACCTCATCAAAGTCACAGTTAAGTTCAAGATTTTTATTTTCGATAATCGTTTCAAACTCAACAACGTTATTTGAAAGCGCTTCCGTTAGATTGAACACTTCGTGCTTTTCTTGAATTTCTTGGTTTTCAAGTTTGTTTAGTTTTAATATGTTTGTGATTAAATCGGTAATACGTTTTGATGCAGCAATTAGCGTTTTTGAGTAATTCTTTCTCGTTTCGCTATCAAGCGTTTCATCTTGAAGAAGGGTTGCATAGTTTTGTATAACTGCAAGCGGGGTTTTAATTTCGTGGGAAACGTTAGAGATAAAATCGGTTTTTAAAACTTCGTTTTTTTGAAGTTCTATTGCCATTTTATTAACGTTATCCATAATCAAATCGTATTGATTATACTTTCCGTATTCGTGCGTGATTTCAAGGCGGGTAGAAAAATCACCTTCGGCAATTTTTTCGGTCGCTTGTAAAATTTTTTTTGTTGGCTTATCTACCATTATTTTTCTTCTAATCCAATCAAAAAAGGTGCAAAATGCGGCTAAAATTATAATTTCTATTAATATAAGAATGGCTATTAACGATAGGTTTTGAGTTCTTTCTCGTATATAATCATAACATAAAATAGCCATTTGCATAATAAATGCAATAAGTATAAAAAATGAAATACCACCTATCAAATTTATGGTTGACGAATTTGCTTTTTTATTTTTCATTTTAGTACCACCTTATAGCCAAGTCCGTGAACGGTAACAATTTCAAACCCATCGCAATCAGACGTTTTTTCACGAAGCTTTGCCATATAAACGTCAACCGTTCTGCTTGTAGTAGAAGAATCGTAATCCCAAAACTCTGCCATAAGAGCGGAACGGGTAAACGTTTTTTTAGGATAAGAGAGCAACTTGAATAAAATATTAAATTCTCTAACGGTAAGGGATATTTCTTCACCGTTTAAGATTGCGGTGCGCTCTTCAATATTCATTGAGAAGTTGCCTATCGTAATTTCCTTTTCAGTTTCAATCTTTGCACGGCGAAGTATCGCCTTAATCGTCATCAGTAATATATCTATATCAAAGGGTTTTGTTACGTACTCGTCAATTCCAATATTATATCCAAGCATTTTAGAAGGCTTATCATCTTTTGCCGTCATAAAAATAATGGGCATTGTTTTATCGGTGGTGCGAACGCTTTCAGCTAATTCAAAACCGTTCATTCTAGGCATCATTATATCAGTAAGAAGTAAGTCGCATTTTTCCTCATCCATTTTTTCTAAAGCTTCAAGCCCGTCAAAACACGAAACGACGTCATAACCTACGTTACGAAGGCTACTTGAAACAAAGCGATTTAAGTCAATATCATCCTCAACAACGAAAATTTTTATCATAAAACCCTCCTTTTTTAATTATTATAGCCCTTTAATTATAACAAATTGTTAGAAAAATGTTAAGGAATTGTAAAAGTTGCAAAAAAATATTAAAAAAAGAACTTAGACTCAACTCTAAGTTCTAATTTTTGCCCTTTTAAAGTGTAATTATGTAATTTTTGTAAAAAACCTGTAAAATGAACACTTTATCTATGGTTTTGATTGTAAAAAGGAAGCTTATTATTGCTTTTCAACGATAATAGAACTTGAAAACGCTCCTGTTTTTAACGATACGAAGTAATTAACATCTTGGGTAGAGCTTTCAATGTTAACCGTGCCTGCGTTTATTGCGCCGCCCTTTGCATCAACCGTAAAAACGTGATTTGCTCCGCTTACTTCAAATTGAATGGTGTTACCGTTTGTAAGCTTTCCTACAACCTTGCCGTCAATATAACAATCAAATGCAATTGCGCATCCGTAAAAAGATTTTTTACGGGTAACGGAAATAGTTCTAACCGAATTTTCGCTTTCGCCATCATCCTGTTCGCTTTTGCCATCAACCGTCTCGCTTGCAACTGAATCGTTGTTAATTGTTTGTTGCTCTTGCATAGCATCTTTATTTTTGTAATAACCCGCAACGCCTACGATTATCGAAATTAAGAGGTAAACGTGAATAACAACGTCCATTATTCCGCTAAGGTCACCCATCGAAATTAAAGCGATAAAATCGCCCAAAAGGATAAGCGTATCGATTGCAAATAGCACCAAGCCAGCTATTAACCATCCAACTTTTTTCTTTGAAAATATGTAGCATAACAGGTAGGGTACAACGGTAATTGCCGCGATTAAAAAGGTAACGATTATTACCGAGATTTCGCCGCTTTCTAAATAGATTTCGTAACCTAAGTAGTTTACGTATTGAGTAAAGTAGGATGAAAACAAAAAGTAAATATCTGCAAAGAATATCATTAACGTATTAACTAGCGAAAATATTACTACTGCTAAAAGCGCCATTCTTGCATTTTTGTAGTTTCCCATATGAAGTCTCCTTTTTTATTTTTTGCACGGAAAAATATAACATAAATTTTTACCTTTTGTCAAGCAATATCGTACGCAATACAAAATATACAAAAAAATAGAATTTTAGGTAATTTATGCGTATGTACAGTAAATAGTTGATTTTTTTTGCAAAAAATGTTAAACTTAATTAAAA
Source organism: Clostridia bacterium (assembly GCA_017456665.1). GTDB lineage: Bacteria > Bacillota > Clostridia > Christensenellales > Borkfalkiaceae > HGM11416. The sequence goes on from JAFTIY010000061.1 coordinate 8,847, forward strand.
TTTTTAAGAAAATCAATCCAAAATGCGCTTTCGCGTTAATTAAGGAGAAAATATGTATAATTTTAAAAAGGGATATTACGCAGACGTTAGGGTAGAGGATAGATTTACTTCCACCGTTGCATATACCAACGGTATGCTGCGTGAAATTAAAGAAAGAAATGAAAAACGCGCTTTTATTCGTGTGTTCGACGGCAAGATGTGGTATTTTGCTTCAACCACAAATCTTAGCGACGTTCAAGATAAGCTCAACGGCTTGTACGAGCAGGCAAAACCTAACGACAAGATTGAAAAAAATAAAATCGTAAAGCGTTACGAGATAAATAGCGATGTAAATATGAAATTTACTCTTTGCTCGGTAAGAAACATCGCTATTTCTGAAAAGAAAGCCCTTCTTGAGAGCTATTTGCCCATTTTATCTTCATCGCCGTTAATGTCGATGCCGGGAGCAACTTACGTAGATCGCAACAGCGTTTTTGAATTTTCATCAAGCAAAGGTGCGTATATCAAGTACGACTATCAAACTTGCGGCATAGTTTTATCTTGCACGCTTACCGATAACGGTCAGTTTTTTCAAGCACACCATCAACTAGGCGATACCGAGTTTTCTCGCTTAAAAGGTAAAAAGAATAAGCTTACAAAATCGTTTGAAGAACAAATAGAATGCTTAAAAAACGCAGTGGCAATTACACCCGGAGAATATCCCGTAATTTTATCTCCTGAAGCTGCGGGAATTTTTGCTCACGAATCATTCGGTCATAAATCAGAGGCCGATTTTATGCTTGCAGACGAAGGTATTGCAAAAGAATGGGTAATAGGTAAACAGGTAGCATCTCCCTTGCTTTCTATCGTAGATTGCGGTAAAAACGTGGGCAGCGGTTACGTTCCCTACGACGACGAAGGAACTCGCGCCCGTAAAAATTACTTGATTAAAAACGGCGTTTTGGCAGGAAGGCTGCACAACGGCCAAACTTCAGCTTATTTAAAAGAAAAACTAACGGGTAATGCCCGCGCGATTAACTGTACCTTTGAGCCCATCGTAAGAATGACCAATACTTACATCGAAAAAGGTGGTCTTAGCGAAGAAGAACTTTTTGCCGGCGTTAAATTCGGTTATTATATTAAAAGCGTTAAGCACGGCTCTGGTATGAGCAAATTTACCATTGCTCCGCACGTAGCGTACGAAGTGGTTGACGGAAAAATTACGCGCCCCGTTAAAATAAGCGTTATTTCGGGTGACGTATTTACTACGCTCGGCCTTATCGACGGTCTTTCGGATAAAGTTGAATTTTTAAGCTTCGTTACCGGTGGCTGTGGTAAAAACGAACAATCGGGGTTGCCCGTTGGATTTGGCGGTCCGTTCGTTCGCGTAAGCAAGATGTTCGTTCAATAGGGGGTAACTCATGAATAAAGAATATATCGTTAATAAAAGTAGCGAAATAACGTTAAATATAACTGACGGTAAGGTTGATTCTTTCCGCGAAATTGATGAAACAACAAATACAGTTCGCGTTTACAGCGAAGGAAAAATAGGCGTTGCCGGCGCTTTGGGAGAGGTTGATTTTAGCGAACTTGAAAAAACAGCCGAGACAAAGCTTTTAGAGGGAATTCCTTATCAATCAACTCTTAATAAAAACTTAAATAAAAAAATTGAAAATCCACGCTTGGTTGTGGATAAAAGCAAAATTATTCCCACAGCAAAACGTATTGCAAAAAAAGTTGCTATGGCTTGCCCTAAATTTTTAGTTAACGGCAAGGTTCAACTCGGGCAGAATTCAGGAAGCTATAAAAACAGCGAAAACACAGATCTCGCATATAAAAACAGTAATTTGAGTGTATTTTTTCAGGTAAAAGATAAGCAATCTTCAAACATTGCCGATGCATATTACGGAGTGTCGCTAGGCAAATACGGCAAATCGGTTGAAGATAAAATCGTTGCCGATTTAGCCATGCTTCACGAAAATTTCTTTGCCGAAAAAATCCTTTTACCAAACGGCGAATATCCCATGATTTTTGGTTCGTACGATATTTTGGGTCACGTATTTAAAGATTTTATCGCTGAATATTACGTTTCAGGCGGATCGCTTTTCAGCGGTAAATTAGGGCAAAAGGTATTTAACGAAAAGTTAAGCGTTTATGTTGACCGTAATCCCAAAACCAATAGAGCTTCAGCTTTTTATGACGGGGAGGGCGAAATAGCTAAAAATTATCGCGCTCCGCTAATTGAAAAGGGAGTTATAAATGGTATTTTAAATACTAAAAATACTGCAGCTATGTTTGGATTACCTCACGCTAAAACTTCAGGCGGATCGTACGACGGCGTACCGACTATTGCTTTGCCGGGATTATTCGTTCAGTCTACAGCTGCCAACTTAAGTGAACTTTTAGGCGATAAAAAAGCTATTTACGTGGCAATTACTTCGGGCGGGGATATTACCACCGAAGGAACTTTAGGTTTACCTGTAATGCTTGCGTTTTTAGTTGAAAACGGAAAAATGGTTGGTAGGGTAAGCGAGTTTAATGCAAGCGGTAATATATTAGATATATTGGGTAAAGACTTCGTAGGTGTTAGCAAGCAAGATATTTTTGCCGCATCAGAAAACGAAGTTATGGTAGTTAATATGAACTTAATAAACGAATAACGAAAAAATGCGGCAAAAAGCCGCATTTTTTGTATCTCAAGGGGGAAGAATATGTATTTATAAGTGGTTATTTGCAGCCACAGCCGTTAAAGCCTTTATGTTCTCTCATTCCGCCTTTATTGCCGCCACAAACGCACAAAAGCACGAGCAATATGGGAATTAAACATCCGCAATTGCAAATCTTTTCGATAATGTTAGTAATACAGCCGCACCCGCCGCAACAGATAATGAGTATGATAATGAGAAGCCAAAGGTAACAGTTGTTATCGTTTAAAAAGCCTAAACAGTTCATCATATAGTTTTTCTCCTTTTTAATTTTGTTTTAAAATGAGCATTGAATTGCTATCAGTACATTATACGTAAAGTGATTAAAGTTTGTTACTTAACATAAAAACAGTTGCAAAAGTATAAAAAATACAGTAAAATAAAGGGTGGTTAAGTAATGACTTAACTATAAAACAAGGCTTTGCTGTCACCGTTTTACGGGATAGACTTAAGTAAATATATATTTTTTTTGTCGACGGATATTTCTTTAAGAAAATCCGATTGGAGGTTATTATGCAAAACAAACTCACTTTTAACTCCAAGCAAATTACCGGAATTGCCGTTTTGCTTGCACTCGTTATCGTTTTACAAGCAGTTGGAGGTACTATTGTCATCGGGCCCGTTCAGTTAAACTTTACCCTTATCCCGATAGTTCTCGGTAGTATTATTTTTGGGCCGGCAGTAGGGGCATTTTTAGGATTTGCATGCGGCGTTGTGGTTCTTATTCAAGTAATAATCGGCGCTGTTCCGTTTTACGCTTTAATTTGGACTAACGATCCAGTGGTTACTACTTTTACTTGTATCGTAAAGACTACGGCTGCAGGCTTTTTAAGCGGTATTGCATATAAGGCAATTAGTAAAAAGAACGGCGTAGTTGCTACCTTCGTTGCTTCGGCTGTTGTTCCCGTAGTTAATACCGGGCTGTTTATCGTAGGTTGCTTATTAATGACTAATTCAGTTTATGCAATGGCAGGAACGCAAAACGTTTTAATATTTATTCTAGTTTCGCTAGTAACCTTTAATTTCTTTGTTGAGCTTGCTGTTAACATTATCGTTGCTCCGGCTCTTAACAGAGTGATAAAAATTATAAAAATATAAGGTAATTACTATGATTTTATGTATCGATATAGGTAACACCAATATTAAATACGGCGTATTTGACGGCGAAAAACTCGTTGCAAGCTTTCGCATAGCAACTCAACGTAATTTAACAGCCGATGAATACGGAATTAAGGTGCAAAATCTTTTAGAAAGTGCATCACTTAAGCTCGATAATATAAACGGTATAATTATGTCGTCGGTAATTCCGCAGCTCAATTACACGATGGAGCATATGTGCGAGCAATATTTGGGTATAAAGCCTATTGCCGTTGCTCCCGGGCTCAAAACGGGCATCAATATCAAGGTTGATAATGCAAAAGAGGTTGGGGCCGACAGAATAGTTAACAGCGTTGCGGCATATAAAAAATACGGTGGAGATCGACCTGTAATCTGCATAGATTTTGGAACGGCTACTACCTTAAACGTTATTACCGAAAAGGGAGAGCTTATAGGCGGTGTTATAGCTCCCGGTATTAAGGGATCTTTAGATTCATTGGTTAACGGAACTGCAAAGTTGCCTAATATAGAACTTGAGCTTCCGGGTAAGGTAATTTGTAAGGATACCATAACTAATATGCAGGCCGGATTATTGTACGGTTTTGCCGGGTTAGTTGAATATCTCGTAAAAAAGACCAAAAAAGAATTGGGAGCAAAGCAGTGCGTTGTGGTTGCTACAGGCGGGCTGGGTGAACTTATAGCAGCTGAAGCAAAATGTATAGATTACAGCGACAGAATGCTTACTTTAGAAGGACTTAAAATGCTTTACGAAATTAATTCGTAATAGGAGAATAATGACAAAAACGGTTAAGGTCGGCGGCGTTAACGTCGGTGGCGGAAATAAAATTTTAGTTCAGTCTATGGTTAACGTAAAAACCGAACGAGCGAGCGAGGTTATAGAGCAAATAAACGGGCTTGAAAAACTCGGTTGCGATATTATAAGGGTTTCGGTTAAGGATGAAAATGACGTTAATGCTATAAGAACCATTAAAAATGCAATAACTATCCCACTCGTTGCCGATATACACTTTGATTACCGCTTAGCTATAAAGAGCATTGAACAAGGGGTAGATAAGGTTCGCATTAATCCCGGTAACGTTGGTGGAGAGAGCCGACTTAAAGAAATCGCGCAAGCATTAAAGCAAAACGGCGTGAGCTGTAGGGTAGGTTCAAACAGCGGAAGTATAGAGAAAAAATTCGAGGTGCTTTACGGTAGAAGTGAAAGAGCTCTTGCCGAGAGTGCTCTCGAAAAGGTTGCAATGCTTGAAAAATGCGGTTTTTACGATATCGTTCTTTCGGCAAAGGCGTCAAGCGTACCGCTAACGGTCGCTACCTATAAATATTTAAGTGAACGAACTCAATATCCCCTTCACGTAGGAGTTACTGAAGCGGGAACTTTAAAAACGGGCTTGATAAAGGGCGCGGCTGGAATAGGTTCGCTATTGCTTGCCGGCATTGGCGATACGATAAGATTCTCGCTTGCTTCAAACCCCGAAGAAGAGGTCGTTGCCGGAGTTAAGCTTTTGCGTTCGCTCGGATTAAAAAAAGAGGGCGTGGAGGTAATAGCTTGTCCTACCTGCGGGCGAACCGAATACGATTGCATTTCGCTTGCAAATAGAGTAGAATTATTAACGGCGCATATTAAAACACCGCTAAAAATAGCGGTAATGGGATGTGTAGTAAACGGCCCGGGTGAAGCAAAGGATTGCGATATAGGTATTGCCGGGAACGGCAGTAACTGCGTTATTTTTAAAAAGGGGCAAGTATACTTAAACGCTCCTATTTGCGACGCCGAAAGAGTATTTTTAGAAGAAATAGGTAAGTTAGTATAAAATGAGCGTAGCGTTAAATGAGATTAGACGGTTAGACGAAAAATTTAATCGATTAAAAATAGAAAGCGTTTATTACGAGGAAAAAAGCATGGCTTTATCCGTCGTGTGTTTGTTGTGCGTTCATTTTGATGAAAACGATCAATTTCTTATACAAAACTATCTTGCAAAAAGGTTTCCCTTTGCTAGCGTAAGCGTAACCATACGAAAAACTGTTTGCGACTGCGATTTGGTTGTTAAGCGTATTTTGCAATTTTTAGCAGATGAATGCAAGGCTGTAAAAGGAAGGATAAACGGTAGCGATATTTCGTTTGCCAGCGAAGAAGATTGTGTTACCGTAACATTTACCGCAGAAGAGCAGGTATGCGAATATTTACAATCTGCAAATTTTGAAGCTCGCTTAAGCGGCTATTTAGAAAACTTTTTTTGCGAGAGATTTACCTATAAATTTATTCCGCGTAAAGATAGGGTGCTTGACGACGTGCTCGCAGAAGAAAAGGTGGATTATTCGAGAATTGAACAAATCCCCGCAAGATACTTTACCGTTAATTACGTAACCAGATTATTTGATAACAATCCGACCGATAGGGTTATGTACATAGCAGATGCCGTGGAAAGAACGGGGGAGATTGCGATTGCAGGTAAAATTATCGGCATACGTGAAAGGCAAACCAAAAAGGGTAAAATATTTTACATAATTGATTTTAACGACGGAACGGGAAGAATGTCCGGTACGGTATTTTCTACCAAAGAAATTATTCGTAAAATGGAAAAAGTTCAGGAAGGTAGCGAAGTTGTTGCCATAGGCAATGCAGAGATTACCGAAGACGGATATCATCGTTTTACCATTTCAAGTTTAAACCTTTGCGAACTTCCCAAGGATTTTAAATACGAAGAGAAGGCGTCTAGAAAACCGCCCGAAACTTACCTCGTCGTAAAGCCGGAAAAGGTTGAGCAGTATAAGCAAGTAGACCTTTTTGATTTGATAGAGGTTATTCCCGAATGCTTAAAGGGTAAAACATTTGTAGTTTTTGATTTTGAAACAACTGGAACTACTCCTCAAGAAGACAAAATTACCGAAATAGGTGCTGTAAAAATAGTTGACGGAAAGATAACCGAAAAGTTTGCGAGTATGGTAAATCCCGAACGCAAAATTCCTGAAAAGGTAGTTGAACTTACCGGAATTACGGATGAAATGGTTGCAGACGCACCCGTATTTGCCGACATTGCGGGTGATTTGTATAAGTTTTGTTACGGCAGTATATTAATTGCTCACAATTTGGCGTTTGATTATGCGTTCGTAAAAAATCAGTCAAAGCAACTAAACTACGTATATAACAATCGCGGTATAGATACGGTAGGGCTTGCAAGGGCGTTGTTGCCTGAGCTTTCAAATCATAAGCTTAATACCGTATGCGAGCATTTTGGAATAGAATTTTTACACCATAGGGCATATTGCGATGCGCTTGCAACAGCGCAAATGTTTATTGAACTTATAAAATTAAAAGGCGAGCTGCCAGAATTTGATGCATAATTCAAAAAAGCTATCTCTTTTTTGGTAAAAAGTGGTAAAATTGGAAATTTTAGGTAAAATTGCTTGCAAAAGTGTATATAATATGTTATTATATACATGCTTGAGAATACGAACTTGAATTTGAGAGTGGGTTTGCCCCTCTCAAATTTTTATGTAACGGAGAGAATACACGATGAAAACGAAGTCGCTTGGCGAACTTAAAGAACTTTTGATTTCAATTGCCCAACCTATGGGTATAGAGGTCGTTGACGTGGAGTTCAAGATGAGCAAAAATCCCTCGCTTACCGTATACATTGATACGGAAGATGGGGTTGATCTCGATACGTGCGAAAAATATCATAACGCGATAGACGCTCCGCTTGATGAATTTGATTTTACTTTGGGTTCTGCTTACACTCTCAACGTATCCAGCCCGGGATTAGACAGACCGCTTAAAACCGAACGTGATTTTGATAGGGCGATGGGGCAAATGGTTGAAATTAAATTATTTGCGCCAAAGATGGGTAAGAAGTATTTTGAAGGATTGCTCGTGGATTACGACGGCAATAACATTACCGTAGAAATCGAAGGACAAAGTACGGTATTTAATATAAGTGCGATTGCTAAAATTAATTTGGCAATTATCTTTGACTAAAACAATTTTATATCAATAACGCGCTTTGCCGCGTTGGAGGAATTTTTATATGAATAAGGAATTTTTTCTTGCACTCGAAGACCTTGTAGAACTTAAGGGAATGGATATGAATATGCTTATCGAAACCATGGAAAATGCGTTGGCTATTGCATATAAGCGTCAACACAACGTTCAAGGTACGGTAAGAATTAAAATGAATCCCGAAAAATATTCGGTTAAATTTTGTATGGTAAAAACCATAGTGCACGAAGTAACCGATCCCGATAACGAGATCTCTTTAGAAGAAGCAAAAACTCATAAGAAGTCATACAAGCTCGGCGATACCTACGAACAGGAATTTATTCCCAAGCAGTTTTCAAGAATTGCAGCTCAAACGGCTAAACAGGTTGTTATGCAAAAGCTTCGTGAGGCTGAACGCGATAACACTATTGCTGAATTCGAAGATAAAGAAAACGAAATCCAAAACTGCATAGTTAGAAGAATAGAAAATAAAACGGTTTTTGTTGAAATAGGTGGCGGTCAGATCGAAGGCTTACTTCTTCCTCAAGATCAAGTTCCTACCGAAACTTATAACGTTAACGATATGATTAAAGTTTACGTTAAAAGAGTTAGAAACGATGGTAGAAACGCTCAAATTTTAGTATCTCGTACAGCTCCTGGTTTAGTAAGAAAGCTTTTTGAAAATGAAGTTCCTGAAATTAAGCAAGGGCTCGTTCAAATAAAGGCTATTGCACGTGAGGCAGGAGCAAGAACTAAAATTGCTATTCACAGCACCGACCCCAACCTCGACGCAGTAGGTGCGTGCGTTGGTCAAAAGGGTTGCAGAGTAAACGCGGTGGTTAACGAGCTTCGCGGGGAAAAGATCGATATCATTTTATGGAGTGAAGATCCATTAGAATTTATTGCAAAGGCTCTTTCACCTGCAAAGGTTCTTATGGTTACTGCAATCGAAGGCGAAAAGGTTGCAAAGGTAATCGTTCCTGACGATAAGCTTTCACTCGCTATCGGTAAAGACGGTCAAAATGCAAGGCTTGCAGCTCGCTTAACCGGCTGGAAGGTTGACGTTAAGAATGAAAGCAAAGCACGCGTAGAACTCGGTTACAACCCCGAAAATTTAGACGATAATGGAGAAGACGCTTAATATTAAGTATCAACCTGAAAGAACTTGCGTCGCCTGCCGCAAAAAAGGTAAGAAAACTGATTTTATTAGGGTGGTAAAAACGCCAACGGGTGAATTTATCATAGATAAAACGGGCAAAGCGGAAGGTCGCGGTGCATATATATGTTGCAATAAGGATTGTATTGCAAAGCTAAAAAAAACGAGGCAGTTAAACCGTGCATTCAAATGTGAAGTGCAGAATTCGGTTTACGATGCCGTGGAGGAGGCTTTTGTTGACAAACAGGAGCAAAATTGAAACTTTTATCGGGTTTTCGATAAAAGCGCGTGCCTTAATTACGGGTACTAACTCGATCGGTACGCTAAAAAAAGCATATCTGGTTTTACTGTGTGACACAGCATCGGATAACGCTAAAAAAATAGCTCAAAGCTACAGCAATAAATTTGGTTGTCCGCTAATGATATGCAAAATTCCGTTAGAACAACTAACGGGTAAAGAAAATTGTAAGATGGCCGCTATAACCGATGTAAATTTGGCAAAAGCGGTATTAGATAATCAAGACGGTAATTTTTCTGTCAGTTCGGGAGGAAACGGGCTATAATATGGAAGAAAGACAAGATAACACCAGAAACATTAAATTACTTCGTGCTACCTTAAAAGAAGAAAAAATTAAGGAACTCATTAATGAGGTTAAGCAGTCGCAGGTAAAAGCGAATGCAATTAGCAAGAAGTTAGGTGAAAAGGAAGCTGAATTGCGCCGCGCGGCTATTGCAAATGCAACTGCCGAAGTGGCTGTTTCGCCTGCAGAAAGTAAGCCTGAAAAGGTTAAAAAAGCGGTTAAAGAAAGCGCTATTAAGCAGGAGACGCCCGTAATACAACCGGTTAAAGAAGAGTCAGCTTCGGCTACGCCTAAAAAGGCTGCTGCTAAAACTTCTAAAAAGACAGAAGAAAAGGTTAAAGAAAAGGTTGAGGTTAAAACTCAAGATCCTGTTGAAGAAAAGCCTGCAAAGCAAGCCGAACCTAAGGTTGAAGCTAAGCCTGAAGAAAAGGCTGAAAAGGTTAAAGAAAAGGTTGAGGTTAAAACTCAAGATCCTGTTGAAGAAAAGCCTGCAAAACAAGCCGAATCCAAGGTTGAAGCTAAGCCTAAAGAAAAGGCTGAAAAGGCTGAAGAAAAGGTTGAGCAGCCCGCAGAGCCGCCTAAAAAATCAATACTCAGCTTTATCGTAAGAAAAGCTGATCCCAAGGCTGAAGAAAAAGCAAGGCGTGAAAGTGCTGAAAGAAAGGCTGAACTTCAGCGTGCAGAAAGGGAAGAAAGGCGTGCTCAACGCGCCGCACAGCAAGGAGATAAACCCTATCAACCTAAGCAGCAGGGTGCGTACGGTCAAAGGCCCGGCAGTGCACCTGCAGTAGGAGGTGCTCCTCGTGCTCCCATGGGTAAACGCCCGCAGGAAATTGCTTTCGTTCCTCCGAAAGATAATAAGCCTGTAAAGAAAAAAGCGGAAAGAAATTATGAAGAAAAACATTCTGTAAGCAAAAAATCTCTTATTAAAGAGCTTACCGTTGCCGATTTTGATGAAAACAAAACGGGTTATAGAAAGGTTCGTAAGCCTAAACAGCAGAAAAAGGAAGAGCAAACTAACTTTATCAAGATTGAAAAGGCAGTTATTACTAAAGAATTAACGCCCATTAAAGAACTCTCTGAAAAGTTTGGTATTTCTGCAGTTGAAATTACAAAACGCCTCTTTAAAGAAGGCATTATGAAAACGGTTAACGATTCAATCGATTTTGATACTGCAGCTTTTATTGCCGCAGATTTAGGAATCGAGGTTGAACAAAAGATGGAAAAATCTGCCGAAGATCTTATGAACGAAGGCTTTATGGAAGATAAAGATGACGTTGCAAAGCTTCAAAAGCGTCCCCCAATCGTTACAGTTATGGGGCACGTTGACCACGGTAAAACTTCTCTTTTAGATAGAATTAGAAGCGCTAACGTTGCCGAGGGCGAAGCGGGTGGAATAACTCAACACATCGGTGCTTATTCTGTAGACGTTCACGGTAGTAAAATTACCTTTATTGATACACCCGGCCACGCAGCGTTTACTGCAATGCGTGCGCGCGGTGCACAGGTAACCGATATAGCGATTATAGTAGTTGCGGCAGACGACGGTATCATGCCTCAAACAATTGAAGCAATCAACCACGCTAAAGCTGCAGGCGTTTCTATTATCGTTGCGGCTAACAAAATTGATAAACCCCACGTTGATTTAGATAGAGTACGTCAACAGCTTTCTGAGCATGAATTATTGGTTGAAGAATGGGGTGGCGACACGATGATGGTTCCCGTTTCAGCAAAGAGCGGGCAAGGTATGGATAAGCTTATGGAATCCATTCTTCTCGTTGCCGAAATGGCTGAGCTTAAAGCTAACCCCGAAAGAAAGGCTCGCGGTACGGTTATTGAAGCAAAACTTGATAAGGGCAAAGGTCCTTTAGCTACAGTACTCGTTCAAAACGGAACTCTTCGCGTTGGTGATAACGTTGTTGCCGGCACCGTAGTAGGTAGAATTAGGGCAATGATCAACGATAAGGGCGCAACTGTTAAAGAGGCAGGCCCTTCAACTGCAGTTTCTGTTCTCGGCCTTGAAGACGTTCCAAATGCTGGCGACGCTATATTTGCAGTTGATGAAGAAAAGCTTTCTAAACTTGTTGCTCAAGACAGAAAGAATAAAGAAAGAGAAGAAATGATTCGCCGTCAACAAAAGATCACTTTAGACGACCTCTTCTCAAAGATTTCGGACGGTCAGCTTAAAACTCTTAATATTATCGTTAAAGCAGACGTTCAAGGCTCGAGTGAGGCTGTAAAACAATCGCTTGCAGAGCTTTCTAACGATGAAGTTAAGATTTCTATTATACACGCAGGCGTTGGTGCTATTAACGAAACAGACGTTACGCTTGCAGAATCTTCAAATGCTATTATTATCGGATTCAACGTTCGTCCCGATGCTAAAGCAAAAGTTTACGCAGAGCGTTCTCATATCGACGTTAAGCTTTACCGCGTAATTTACGATGCTATTGAAGATATTAAAAAGGCTATGTCTGGTATGCTTGCTCCCAAGTACACCGAGGTTTATACCGGAAAAGCAGAAGTTCGTGAAACATTTAAGATTTCAGGAGTTGGAACTGTTGCAGGTTGCCACGTTACAGATGGTAAGATTATTCGCCAAGCTAAATTGCGTATTTATCGTAATGACGTTATGATTTGTGAAGGAAACGTATTACAGCTTAAACGCTTTAAAGATGACGTTAAAGAGGTTAACCAAGGTTACGAATGCGGTATTTCTATTGAAGGATTTAACGATATTAAGATCGGAGACTTTATCGAAAGTTATATCGTGGAAGAAAAGAAATAATAAAAAAAAGGCAACGAGTTTGCCTTTTTTTTAAAAAACGGCACATTATAAGCCGTAGGAGTATTAATTCATGAAAGAAAAAAGAGAAAAAAGATTAAACAGTGAATTTCAACGTGAGATATATGCGCTTTTAAGTACTAAGGTTAAAGACGTTCGCCTTACCGAAATGTTTACTATAACTTCAGTTCACACTACGGCCGATTTAAAGCAGGCAAAGGTTTTTGTAAGCATTTTTTCTACCGATGAAGCAAAAAAACAGGCAACTTTTGAAGCTATTAAAGCTTCAGCCGGTTTTTTACGCCGTGAAATTTCGGCTCGCATGCACATTAGAACCGTTCCGGAATTTACCTTTATTTTGGATGAAAAAGCGGCTTACGGTGAAAAAATAGATAAAATTTTGAGTGGCATCACTTACAGCAATCAACCTGAAGAAGATGAAAACGATTAATCAAATAGCAATTGAGCTGTTAAAATTTAATAAAATACTGATATTTTGTCATATAAGACCTGATGGAGATA
>JAFTIY010000062.1 GCA_017456665.1 Clostridia bacterium
GAAAAACGATCTTATGTTTTCACTTCCTATTGATATGAAATTCTTTCGCGAAACCACGATGGGTAAGATCGTTTTAATGGGGTATAATACCTTGTTATCTTTTCCTAATCAAAAGCCTTTAAAAAACAGAACGAATATTCTATTATGTGAAGAGGGTATTGTGGTTGAAGGGTGCATATGCGTTCACTCAATTTCACAACTTCTTAACGAGGTAAAAAATTATCCTGAGGATGACGTATTCGTAATAGGCGGGGCAAGTGTATATAGAGCTTTGCTACCGTATTGCAGTAAAGTTTTACTTACTAAAGTTAACGCGATTGGCGGGGCTGAAGTGTTTTTTGAAAATTTGGATGAGCATCCCGATTTTGAGTTAATTTATAAAAGCGAACCGCAAATTGATAACGGTTACGAAATTTGCTTTACTACTTACAAAAATAATAACGTAAAAACATATTAAGTTTATTATGTTAAACATAAAAAGTTTTAAAATATTAGATAATAACAAAGATTTTATAATTTTTTACATAAAAAGCCGCCGATTGTAAATATACTATCGACGGCTTATTTTTTAATTAAATTTCTAAATTTTTATGAGCGTTAGGCGTTACGAAAACAGTTTTAAAATCGGTATATATAACACTTCCGAATTTTGATTTTGGCGGTTTTTTAACGTACTTTTTAAGGGTGTAGTCAACGGGAACTTTATCGCCGTGTTGGGCTTCACTGTAAAAGGCGCATATTTCTGCGGCTAGTTGTAATATCTCGTCGGGCACGTGTTTGCCCATACTTTCGATAATAACGTGAGCGGAATGGTAATCTTTAGTATGAAGCCAAGTATCGCTTGGCCGAGCGAGGGAAGTAAGTTTATCGTTTTGAAGATTGTTTTTTCCCGCTATAATTTTATAACCAGAGTATTCAAAAATTCTAAAGTTAATCTTAGCGTTTTGTTTTTTAGAATTTTGTTTTTTCTCTTCGCCCTTAATAATTCCACTTTGTTTTAGTTCTTCTTCAATTTCTAATAAATCTGCGGTGTTTTGGGCTGAATTTATTTCGGCAATTACTGATTTTAAATACTCGCTTTCGCTTATAATTTGTTCTTTTTGGGGAATAATTGCTTTTAAAGTGTTTTTAAGTTTGGTGTATTTTTTAAAATATTTTTGTGCGTTTTCATTTGGAGAAAGCTTATCGTCAAGAGGAATTTTTACTGGTTTATTTTCGTTATAGTAATCAATAACTTCAACCTATTTATCGCCGCGTTTTATTTTATAAATATTGGCTGTAATAAGTTCGCCCTTTCTTCTTTCATCCTCGGCGTTTTGACACGAAAGCTCTTTTTCGGCAATTATTTGAAGCTTTTTAATTTCTTTTTTGTGCTTTGAATTTACAGCCGAAAGCAATCTGTTTTTTAATTCACTAAATTGTTTTAAAGAACTTTTATTGTCAAAAAAATACGTTTCGGCATCGGTTAAATTATCAAAAAAAATCTTTTCGCCGCTTACCGTTAAATAGTCGCAAAAGTAAAAATCACATAGTTTTCCGTTGCAGTTTACAACACAAGGCTTTAAATTTGAAGAATTTATAAAATCAAGCATAAAATCGTAAAATTCTAATGTTTTTACGATAGACGACTCAAGTATAAATTTACCGAAAAATCTAAAAACAATTTCAGTTGCCGTAGCGATTGAAAAGCCTGTAAAATTATTAAAAATATATTCTGCAAAATTTCCGCCAGAAAATTTATTTAAACAATTAAGTGAATTTTGTTTTTGATATACGTCAACCTTACCTTGAGACTTTGGCAGGGTATACAATGCGCCTGAAAGTAACACCCTTTCTTTTCCCAAATCGAGTTGAGTTGATTTCATAGTGCCTAAAATCACTTCATTTTCGCAAAAGATGGCGTTAGAATACTTTCCCATTATTTCGCAGTACAGATGTTTTTCGCAATCTTCTAAAAATTCATTTTTTCCATCGAAGGTAATTTTAATTATGCGCTCTCCACTTATCGCAGCAATACTTTTTACGCTACTGTTTAATAAATGTTTACGGAGTAACATACAAAAGCCGGGCGGAGTGAGCGGATTTTTCTTTTCAAGCTCTGTAATACCAACTCTGGTGCCTACTGCATTGGTACAAATGCATAATTTTGCGTTGCCGAATTTCGTATATAGGGTTAAAATTACCTCATCTTGTGCGGGTTGGGTTACTTTATTCACTTTTGCGCCCTTTAACAGTGCGTTGAGTTCAAAAGCGGTTTTTGTTAGTGTTATAGCATCTTGTGGCATATTTATCCTGTTAATATCGATTATTTAATCAAAAAAAGGCGTTTTTTTAAATTTTTGCATTAATATTATATATAATTTTGTGTAAAAAGTAAAATATATCGCTTAATTTCTTTACTTTTTTTTGGCAATTTGTTAAAATAACACAGGTTAACAAAATTCAGGAGTGTAATTATGAACTACAAAGTAGAAAAAACTGAAAAGAATGAACTTAGAACAAGTATTGAACTTACTAAAGAAGAATGGCTTGAAGCTAACAAAAAAGCGTATGCAAAAAACAAATCTAAATATTCTGCACCCGGTTTCCGTAAAGGGCACGTTCCTTACAACTATATGGTAAAAACCTACGGAGAGCAAGTATTTTTTGAAGATGCTATTAACATTGCATTTTCTGAAAATTATTTTGATATTTTAGATAAAGAAAGCGCTTATACCGTTATTGACGGTCCTTCTGTAGAAGATATTAAGATGACAGACGAAGGCGGAATCGTTATCGTAGCTGTTGCACCTTTAAAGCCCGTTGTAAAATTAGGCAAATATAAGGGTATAAAGGTTGAAAAAGTTGAGTATAATGTAACCGATGAAGACGTTGAAAATGAAATTCAAAAGCTTCGTGAAAGAAATTCACGCGAAATAGAGGTTACCGATAGAGCAGTTCAAGAGGGAGATATTTGCGTTCTTGACTATTCAGGTTCTATCGACGGCGTTAAATTTGAGGGCGGCACTGCTCAAAATCAAACTTTAAAAATCGGAAGTAAAACATTTATTCCCGGATTTGAAGATCAAATTATCGGTATGAACATCGGTGATGAAAGAGATATAACCGTTAAATTCCCCGAAGATTACGGCGCTAGCGAGCTTGCTGGTAAAGACGCAGTGTTTGCTATTAAGCTTCACTCAATCAAGGTTAAAGAGTTACCCGAAGTTAACGATGAATTTATTAAAGATGCAGTAGGGGAAGAAAGCGTTGAGGCATATAAAGCAACCGTTAAAGAAAAACTTCAAAAGGTAAACGATGAAAAAGCTAAACGTGAAATCGAAGATAAGCTTATAAAAATGATTACCGACAGTTCTGAAGTTGAAATTCCCGATTGCTTAATCGAAAGAACTATCGATAGCATCGTAAACGAAATGGAATATAGAATGCTTTATCAAGGTTTAAAGCTTGCTGATTACTTAAAGTACAGCGGTCAAACCATGGAAGATTATCGTAAGAGCTTTACCGAACCTGCAAAAACCAGAGCAAAATCTCAATTGGTAGTTGAACAAATTATTGCTGAAGAAAACATCGTTGCAACAGATGAAGAGGTTGATGAAAAGATTAAGCAACAGGCTGAATCTGTTGAAAAATCATTTGAAGAATATAAGGCAGGAATGCCCGAAAACCAAATCGATTATATTAGAAATTCAATCGTAATCGACAAACTTTTCACTTTCCTTACCAATAACAATAAAATAGCTTAAGGAGTTATTCATGTCCCTTATCCCAATGGTTGTAGAACAAACGAGCAGAGGCGAAAGATCTTATGATATCTATTCAAAGCTGCTCGAAGAAAGAGTGATTTTTATTACCGGCGAAATAAACGATGCGGTTGCAAATACGGTAGTTGCACAGCTTATTTATCTTGAGCAAAAAGATTGCGATAAAGATATAAGCTTATATATCAACAGCCCCGGCGGCAGTGTTACGGCAGGGCTTGCAATTTTTGATACTATGAATTATATTAAGTGCGACGTATCTACTATATGCATCGGCCTTGCTGCAAGCATGGGCGCATTTTTGCTCTCTAGCGGAGCAAAGGGTAAGCGTTATGCTCTTCCTAATGCTGAAATTATGATTCATCAGCCACTTGGCGGTGCTCAAGGTCAGGCAAGCGATATTAAAATACAGGCGGAGCATATTTTAAAAATTAAGGCTAAATTGAACAAAATTTTAGCTGAAAATACGAATAAACCCGTTTCACAGCTTGAAAAAGATACAGACAGGGATAACTATATGTCTGCAGAGGAAGCTAAAGAATACGGGCTTATAGATCAAGTTTTTTATAAAAGATAATTAATAGAGGTAAAATGGCAAATAACAACGATATTAAAACGGGCGATCTACGCTGTTCTTTTTGCGGAAAACCAAATTCGCAGGTAAAAAAACTTATTGCCGGTCCTGACGGCGTATATATTTGCGATGAGTGTGTAGAAGTTTGCGAGCGCGTTATTCGCGAAAAGGACAAAAAAGATAAAAACGGCGTTTTAAACTTAAAAAAACCGGCGGCTATTAAAGCCGAACTCGATAAATATATCGTAGGGCAAGAGAAGGCAAAAAAAGTTCTTTCCGTTGCAGTTTATAACCACTATAAACGCATTAATTTATGCAAGAGCAATAATAAGTCTGCTTGCTGTGAGGATTTAGAAATTGATAAAAGTAATATTTTAATGCTCGGTCCTACCGGAAGCGGAAAAACATTACTTGCTAGAACGCTTGCCAAAATTTTAGACGTTCCTTTTGCCGTAGCCGATGCGACTACTCTTACAGAGGCTGGTTATGTTGGTGAAGACGTAGAGAATATTTTATTAAAGCTAATTCAAAACGCTGATTTTGATATTGAAAAAGCGCAACGCGGAATAATTTATATTGACGAGATTGATAAAATTGCCAGAAAGAGTGAAAACGTTTCGATCACTCGCGACGTTTCTGGTGAAGGTGTTCAGCAAGCACTCCTGAAAATTATTGAGAGCACCGTTGCCTCAGTTCCTCCTCAAGGTGGCAGAAAGCATCCGCAACAAGATTTAATCAGAATCGATACCACTAATATTTTATTTATTTGCGGAGGTGCGTTTGTTGGGCTTGATAAAATAGTTAACGAGCGTAAAAATCAGTCGGGTATAGGGTTTGGCAAGCAAGTCACAAGCAAGCAAGCCAAAGATGGTAGCGCTTTGGAAGACGTTCAGCCGCAAGATCTTATCAAATACGGAGTTATTCCCGAATTCGTTGGCAGACTTCCCATCGTTGTAAGTTTAGAAGCTCTTAATGAAGACGCCTTGGTGAAAATTATGACTGAACCCAAAAACGCCATTATAAAACAGTATAAAAAGCTCGTAGAGCTTGACAACGTAGAGCTTGAGGTTAAAGAAGATGCCGTATACGAAATAGCAAGGCGAGCAATTCTTTTAAAAACGGGAGCAAGGGGCTTGCGTACAATATTTGAGGGGATTATGCTTGATACAATGTACGAGCTTCCTGATGATGATAGTATTCAAAAGATTGTTATCGATAAAGACGTTGTTAACGGAATTAAAAAACCCGAGATAATTAAAAAAGAAATAGCATAACAAAAAAAGGGCTATCGGTAAAGATGGCCCTATTAATTTTAGGATAGATATGGAATATACGCAAATTTTTGATCTGATTATTATCGGCGGAGGGCCGGGCGGTTATCATGCGGCAAACGTTGCTGCAAAAGCCGGCTTAAGCGTCGCGTTGTTTGAAGAAAATAGTTTGGGCGGAGTATGCTTAAGCGAAGGGTGTATACCGTCAAAGGCTATTTTAAAAAGTGCAAAGATTTTTCAATGCGCTAGTCACGCAAGAGAATACGGGGTTAACGTAGAAGCATTTACAATTGACCAAAAGTCAGTTGTTGCACGTAAAAATTCAGTAGTTAGCAAACTAGTAATGGGCGTTAGGGGAAATTTAAGAAAAAATAAGGTAAAGCTTTTTTTCTCACATGCCGATATTGTTAATTGCAATGAGGGCTTTTGCGTTCTTTCACAAGAAAAATATTATCGTTCAACCAGTTTAATAATTGCTACTGGATCAAAAGTTTTTATTCCCAATATCGAAGGGCTTAACGATTGGTTTAAAAGCGGAAAGGCCGTAACCTCTAAACAAATACTCAACCTTGAATGTATACCAGATGAGTTGGTTGTTGTAGGCGGAGGTATTATCGGCATAGAAATGGCTTGTTATTTTGCATCATGTAATAGTAAAGTAACGGTTATTGAATTTACTGATAAAATTTGCGGCAATTGTGATAGCGAAGCTTCTGCAGTTTTGCTTGATAATTTACAAAAAATAGGCATTGAATTTAAACTAAACAGTAGGGTTGTGCAGTTTACTAATGATGGAATTGTTTATGAGCAAAAGGGCGAAAAATCGCTTTTAAATTGTAGTTTATGCCTTATAAGCACGGGCAGAAAACCAAATACCGACGGTTTTAACCTTCAAGCCTTATCACCTAAAACCACAAAAAACGGTGCAATCGAATGCGATGAACGTATGCAAACCTCTATAGATAATTTATATGCTATAGGTGACGTTAACGGAAAGAGCATGTTGGCTCATACAGCATATCGCGAAGCTGAGGTGTGCGTTAACAACATTATAAATAAACGCGATTTAATGGATTATACCTGCATTCCTTCAGCCGTATATTCAACGCCCGAAGCTGCTTGGGTTGGTGAAAGCGAGCAAAGTGCTACCGAAAAGGGGCTAGATTTCACAGTAAAAAAATTGCCAATGACTTATTCAGGCAGATTTGTGGCTGAAAATACACAGGCAAGCGGCATATGTAAAGTTTTAATAGATAATCAAAGCGGAATAATTATAGGTGGTGCTATAGTAAGCGATTACGCTAGCGAAATTATAACGGTGTTATCTAACGTAGTAGCATTAAAACTTACGGTGGAACAGGTAAATAAACTAGTATTTCCACATCCAACAGTATGTGAAATAATAAAGGACGTAATTAACGTTTAACTAATTTTTAACAAAAGAAAAGAGCAGATTATTATCTGCTCTTTTAGTTTTTAATTAAACTCTAGTAACTTTATCGCTCTTTAAGCAACGTGCACAAACATATTCAGAGGTCATAACACCGTCTTTTAAGATTTTGACCTTTTGAACGTTCGCGCTGTATAAGCGGGGAGTTTTACGGTTACTGTGGCTTACCTTGTTACCTGATAATTTACCTTTTCCGCATACACTGCAAACTCTTGACATATCTACACCTCCAAATATAGTAAGTAATTGACGTAAATTTCATTAGCCTATATAATATACCACTAATTTTTAAAAAAATCAAGAGTTTTTTAGTCGATTTTATAATCTGATACAATTTTTTTTGTTTTTTTTTACAATATTACGCATAAAATCTATTTTTGCGTTAAATCTCTTGCAAAAAAAAAGATTTTGTTGTAAAATTAACTTAAATATTTTAAGGAGAAAGACTATGTCTGTTAACACAAATAACATATACGGCAAAATTTCAATTTCAGATGAAGCTATTGCGCGCGTTGCCGAACACGCGGCATTAGAATGCTACGGAATTGTCGAGTTGGTTAATAAACGCTTTACAGACAGTCTTTCCGGCTTATTTAAGAAGGGTGGTACGCGTGGCGTTAAAGTTATAACCGAAGGCGATAGAATTCATATCGACTTATACGTTACCATTAAATTTGGCGTTTCAATTAGTGCTGTTGCCGATAGTTTAAAAGAGGCAGTTAACTATAAAATAGAAAAATTTACCGGTATGCTAGTTGATACCGTAAACGTAAATATTGTTGGCGTTAAGTTATAATCAAAAGTTAGGAGAAATCTTGTTTTTATGCTAAAAAGTATTAACGGTGCTATGTTAACCAAAATGGTTATTACAGCATCAAAATTACTCGAAGCGAACAGAGCAAAAGTTGATGCACTGAACGTTTTCCCCGTTCCTGATGGAGATACGGGTACCAATATGTCGCTGACTATGCAGTCGGCAGTTAGAGAACTTAAACTTTGTAATTCAAATCGTATGAGCCTTATTACGGATGCTGTTTCTCGCGGGGCACTCCGTGGAGCAAGAGGTAATTCCGGCGTTATTCTTTCACAGCTTTTCCGCGGAATGTGTTCCGTTTTAAAAGAAAAAGAAGAAGTTGATACAAAGTTATTTGCAAAAGCTTTAAAGCAAGCAACCGAAATTGCTTATAAAGCCGTTAGCAAGCCAAAAGAAGGAACCATTTTAACTGTTTCAAGGATGGTTTCTGAATGTGCTCAAACAGCGCAACGTCACCGTGATTTTGAAGTTTTCTTCAAAGAAATTATTGCTCGAGGAGAAGAAGCTCTTGCTTTAACGCCCGAACTTTTACCCGTTCTTAAAAAAGCCGGCGTAGTAGACTCCGGCGGTATGGGTTTTATTATCGTACTCAAAGGCATGTTCAAAGGCATGATGGGTGAAACGGTTGAAGTTGAAGAGGAAGAAGAGGTTGTTCAAACTAAAACGGAAGAAATTCCTCAACCTGGCGAAATCGATATATTAAACCTTGGCGAAATTGAATTTGCTTATTGTACTGAATTTTTTATTATCAATTTAAAACGTAGAACTACTCTTGCCGATATCGATAGATTGCGCGAATATCTTATGGGAATTGGCGATAGTGTTTTAGTAATTGGCGATTTAGAATTTGTAAAGGTTCACGTTCATAAGAATAATCCCGGTCAAGCGCTTTCAAAGGCATTAACCCTTGGCGAAATTGATAAAATCAAAATTGAAAATATGCTTGAGCAAAATCGTGAGCTTATTAAAAAGTATGAAGCCGAAAAGAAAGAAATCGGTATGCTTGCTATTTCTCAGGGCGAAGGTCTTGCCGAAATATTCAAAGAGCTTATGGTTGACCGCATTATAGAAGGCGGGCAAACTATGAATCCCAGCGCGAGTGATATTGCCGATGCAGTTGTTAAGATCAACGCAGAAAATATATTCGTTTTCCCCAACAACAGTAATATTATTTTAGCCGCTGAACAGGCTAAATCATTAGTTGAAGGTAAGAAAATTTACGTTGTTCCCACTAAAAACGTACCTCAGGGCTTTGCTGCAGCTCTTGCATTTAATCCGGAGGTTAGCGCTGACGACAACTTGCTTAATATGCTTCACGAAATCGAAAACGTATCAACCGGTCAAGTTACTTACGCATCGAGAACAACCAAAATTGATGGATTTAGTCTTAAAAAAGGCGATATTATCGGCTTAAACAGTAAAAAAATACTTGCTAAGTCAAATTCAATTGAGGATGCTACGTTAAAACTCGTAGATAAAATGAAGGATAGTGCACACGCGCTTATTAATTTATACTACGGTAAAGACGTATCAGAAAGTGATGCTACCGCACTTCAGGAAAAAATTGCCGCAAAATATCCCGAATGCGACGTTGAGGTTTATTACGGCGGGCAGGATATTTACTACTATATAGTTTCACTTGAATAATTAATTTTGCGTCGCTTAATAAAGCGACGCTTTATTGTATCATGTTATTAAAATACGTAAAAGGCTTAAGTGATAAGCGAATTGAAGAACTTAATAAAATAGGGATTGACAGTGCTGAAAGATTAATTAGGCATTTTCCGCGTAATTATCTTGACTTAACTAGAATTTCTCCGTTGCGCTACGCTTTTGCTAACGAATACGCGTTTACTAAGGCGCGGCTTGTTTCTGTGCCGCAAACCTTTGTTTCTGCAAAAAAACTTAAGTGTGTTAAGGGGATTTGCGAGCAAGATGGCGAAATTTTTACCGTTTTATGGTTTAATCAGCCTTACGTTCTAAAAAAACTTGAGGTTAATACCGAGTATTTGTTTTACGGCAGAGTTCAAAAAAAATACGGGCAAATCTCCATGCTTAATCCTACCTTTGAAAAGGCTGAAAAAAACGATTATTTAAAAGGAATTTTACCTGTATATACCTTGCCGCAAAGTTTGTATCAAAAGAGCATGCAAAAAATAGTTAACGACGCTATTTTAAAAGTAAGGCCACAATCGGTAATTCCACAACGATTAATAGAAAAATATTCGCTTATGCCGTTAGATCGCGCTTTTTGGGAGGTTCATAATCCAAAATCGTTTGAACTTAAGGATGCAGCGGCCGATAGAATAGCTACCGAGGAATATTTTTTATTAATTTCTGCCTTTAAGTTAATAAAAGGAGATAAACAACAGTATAGAGCAAAAAAATATACTTGTACTGCACAAGAATTAAAAGATTTTGCTTTTTCATTTGGCTTTGAATTTACTAAAGGGCAAAAAAATGCAGTAAACGAAATATTTACCGATATGAATTCGCCCTTTGTTATGAATAGACTAATGCAAGGCGACGTTGGATGCGGAAAAACTGCAGTTTCAGCATGTGCTCTTTTTGTTGCATTAAAATCGGGATATCAAGCGGTTATGCTTGCTCCAACCGAGGTTTTAGCAGAACAAAATTATAATTTATGTAAAAAATATTTTCCGCAATATAAAGTTGCTTTTTTAAGCGGTTCACTTTCGGTTAAAGAAAAAAATGAAATAAAGCGCAACATAAAGAGTGGCAATATTGATCTGGTAGTCGGAACACACGCAATTATCCAAAAAGACGTTGAATTTTGCCGTTTGGCCCTTTGCGTTTGCGATGAACAACACCGGTTCGGCGTTTCTCAACGTAGCGCACTATTAGCAAAAGGCAGCAGCCCAGATTTATTAGTAATGAGCGCTACACCTATACCTCGTACTTTATCGTTGATTTTTTATGGCGATTTAGACATCACTACAATATCTGATAAACCAAAAGCAAGAGCAGCCGTTGGCACGAATATCGTTCCTCAAACAAAATATAATGATATGCTCAAGTTTATCTCTGAAGAAGTTAAAAAGGGGCATAAAATATATTTTGTTGCGCCTAAAATAGAAGAGGATATTGAGGGGGAAATAATGAGCGTAACGGAGTTATACGATTCATTATTACAATCTCTTCCGCAATTAAAAATTAAATTACTACACGGCAAAATGAAAGATAAAGAAAAGGCCGAAATTATGAACGATTTTAAAAACGGAGATACCGATGCTCTTGTTTCTACAACTGTTATTGAGGTTGGAGTAGACGTTCCGCAGGCATCGGTTATGGTAATTTATAATGCAGATAGATTTGGGCTTTCGCAGTTACACCAATTAAGAGGTAGGGTTGGTAGAAGTGATATTCAAAGTTATTGCTTTTTATTAACTTCTACAGATAATCCCGATACTTTAGAGAGGTTAAAAACCGTTTGCAAAGAGACTGACGGATTTAAAATTTCAGAAGCTGATTTTAAAATGCGTGGTAGTGGCGATATTTTAGGAACAAGACAAAGCGGAAGAACTACGAATAGCTTAGGTGCGCTAAAATACGGCACAGACGCTGTATTTTTGGCAAAAAAGATTTCTGATGAAGTAATTTCATCTGGTACGATGCATGAGCAACTTAAGCAGTTTGCTTTAAAAAAATACGATGAGCTGTGTGACGTTTCGTTAAACTAAAGGGTATATAAATTGTAATTAAACTCACACTATAAATGTATTTAAAAAGGTTGACAATACCTGCAAAAATTGTTATAATATTATTACACATTAACTAAGTGGAGAAAACTATGTATATTGTTGAAATGAACGATAAAAATATTGTTGATGCAGCAGAATGCTATTATAATAGTTGGTGTTCTTCTCACGCGCAGTATTATCCTGAAGACATACTTGCAAATTATAATATCGAGAGATTTGTAAATATTTTAAAAAAGGATAATGCGGCAGACCGTATTACGTTTATTGCTTGCGACAAAAACACTGTTATTGGTATCGTTACTATTGATAAGGATCGTTCAGATTTAACTCACCTTTACGTTGTTCCAGAACGTCAAAAACAAGGTATTGGAACTAAACTATTAGAGTTTGGCATTAAACAAATGACTAGCATTAATAGAGTTTATGCAACTATGCTTTCTATCAACTCAACGGGTATAGATTTCTTTGAAAAATACGGATTTGAGTTTACGGGGGAGCAGTGCACTTTAAAGTCTGGTATGCTTGAACTTAAATACGTGTATAGAAAGAAAAAATAGATTTTTAAGAGCACCTTGCGTGCTCTTTTTTATTAACTTAGCTTAATATAAAAATCTTTAAAATTCCGCATTTTAAATTTAATTTTTAAAATTTTTATGTTTGGCATAATCGTTTTTATTGGGGTTAAAATTATGGAATACAGACAACTTGTTGAATTAGCATTTGAAATACGCGAGTTTGCGTACGCGCCTTATTCAGGCTTTAAATCGGGCGCCGTAATTCTTTGTGAAAACGGCGAAGTTTATACTGGTTGCAACGTTGAAATTGCTTCTTTTACGCCTTCGGTAAGCGCCTGCCAAGCAGCAATTTCTAGTGCAATAACCAACGGAAATAAAGCATTTAAAGCTATTGCTATAGTTGGAGGTAGCGATGATGAAGATTTTAATTATTGCGCGCCAAGCGGGGTGTGTAGGCAAATGCTTGAAGAATTTTGCAAAAAAGATTTTAACGTTATTATGGCGAAGAGCGTAAATGAATTCGTCGTATATAATTTTGACGATTTATTTCCCGTTCCGTTTGGCAAAAAAAATATTATAAGTTAATTTTGCTTTATTTTTTAACAAAGCAAAGTATTTAAAAAAGGCAAACTTTAAGCTTATTTTTTTATTTTAAAGTTAAAAAAACATAAAAAATCATTTGATTAATAATAGTGATTGTGTTATAATACATAGGCATTAATAAGGAAACGTATCGAAGTGGTCGCAACGAGCCGCACTCGAAATGCGGTTACGTCTTCATCGGCGTACGAGAGTTCGAATCTCTCCGTTTCCGCCATAAAGCGGCGATAAAAAAGATATCGCCCCGAAAAGCCTTGATTTTTCAAGGCTTTTTCGTTTTTTTAGGGCGAAATTTTTATGTTCGATTTTGAAGATGAAAAATGGGTATTTTCCGATACCGAAAGGATTTGA
>JAFTIY010000063.1 GCA_017456665.1 Clostridia bacterium
AACTAAAAGCAGTGGTTTCTATTACCATTGACAACTCTTTTGCCGTACACGACATTAAAATCGTTGAAGGCCCTGATAACTATTTTGTTTCTATGCCCTCAAGAAGAACTAAAAACGGCTCGTTTAGAGACACCGCTCACCCCATCAACGCAGAAGCAAGAACCCAAATTGTTGAAACTATTTTAAACGCTTATAATAAAGAATTATCTAATCAAAACTAAAGTTTATAAGGCGTTATCTCATTAAACCGCTAACTCAATTTAATGTTTAGCTAATTTAACTTTTTTTACACTTAAAATATTTTGCTCGATACTTATGAAAAAAGAATTTTTTGCTAATTACGTTAAAAACATTATACTCCCATGCTTGATCTTTAGTTTAATAACCGGAATATTAACGGGATTTATTGTTGTTTTATATAAGATTGCCGCCAATAAAGTTTTTGAGCTTTCAGATTGCGTTTACGCCTTTATAAAAAACGATTACCGTTTAATATTCGCGGCTATTGCGGCTGTGGGAGCAATTGCCTTTTTAGGCAAATACTTTTATAAGTTTATCCCCGATGCCCGTGGAGGCGGTATAGCCGCAGCTATGGGCTTTGTTCGCGGTTTGCTAACTTTTAAATGGCTTCGCACGCTTATAGGCACGTTATTTGCATCGCTGGTTACCTTTTTTATCGGAACACCGCTTGGCAACGAAGGCCCAAGCGTTTTAGCCGGCGCAACGGTTGGACGCGGAGTAGTTAAAATTTTTGGCAAAAATAATCCCGCATGGGATAGATACATGATGACTGGAGGAGCATGCGCTGGCTTCGCCGTTGCGACCAACGCTCCGCTTACCGGCGTTTTATTTGCAGTTGAAGAAGCGCATAACAGGCTTTCACCCATGATTATTATGGTTGCGGGAGCAACCGTTTGTTTTTCGCTTATAACCTCGCGAATTATTTCGCCTTTTGTTAATATT
This sequence comes from Clostridia bacterium, assembly GCA_017456665.1. GTDB lineage: Bacteria > Bacillota > Clostridia > Christensenellales > Borkfalkiaceae > HGM11416. The sequence goes on from JAFTIY010000063.1 coordinate 964, forward strand.
GATCCTAATCTATTTGCTAATCTTTCGCCAATAGTTTTAGCACCTAAACACCTTTGGATAGCCGCACTTATCGGTATTGTGTGCGGATTTGAATCAGTTCTTTTTAACAAAATTTTTCAGCTGATAAACAAATTTGTTAACGTAAAATTAAAAAAAGTAAACAAATGGCTTACTATGTTCGTAATTTTTACAATTTCGGTAATTTGTTGTACCTATTTGGCAGGTTTTGGCGGAACGGGTCACCATTTGGTAGAACAAATTTTACACAAGCCTGCTCTCCCCTTTTTAATTTTGCTCCTTTATTTCGTACTACGAGCTATTCTTACGGCCGGCGGAGCGGCCGCCGGCATTACGGGAGGAACGTTTATTCCAATTCTCACGTTGGGTGCGCTTGCAAGTGCTATGCTGGCTAACATACTTGAGTTTTTAGGGCTGATCACTCAAGATTATTACCAAGTTATTATTCTAATGGGTATGGCATCTTGCTTTGCCGGAATGACCAAAACTCCAATTACCGCAATAACCTTTGCCATGGAAGCGCTTGCGCTTACTTCAAACGTTTTAGGCGTTGCCGTATGCGTATTTTTAACTTATATAATTACCGAAATTTTTTGCCCACATTCGATTAACGATACCGTTTTAGAAACGAGAGTTGAAAACCAAAACGAAGGTAAAGTTGCTCTACTTATCGATACTATTATTACCGTTAAACAAAACTCCTTTGTAGTTGGTAAAAGCATTAGAGATATTTTGTGGCCAAATAATTTATTCGTTCTTTCTATCAAAAAAAATAACGGCAATACCCGAGTTGATCAGCGAGGCGAAACCACGATAAGCGCCGGTGACAAACTGCACGTAAGATTCTCCAGCTATAACGTAGAGAGCACTCATGATGAATTGCAAGCGTTAGTAGGCAATCAAACTTTTGAAGACAGCGAATGGGTAGAAGATTATAAATAACCCCTAATTTTGTTAAAAGTAGGGCTATAACGCGATTAACTACCACTTAAACTTAAATAACACAATAAAAAAACAGCGATTCTAAAACTTAAGAATCGCTGTTTTTTATAGTTAACTTAACGATATAATGCTTAACGATATAAAAAAGGCTTACCGTTTGGTAAGCCTTAAAATCAACTATTGATTATTTCTTTTTACCTTTTTTGGGTTCTTGTTCGCCTTTTTCAGCTAAAGCTGCAAGACGTTCAAGTTCTTTAACGGGAACGTAAGCTTTAGTGCCTTCACCTTCTAAAATGGTGAGTTCGGTTTCTTTATCGAATAAGTGGCAGTGCATTACGTCGAGAGCGAGTTCGATGTGTTGACCTCTTTCGGTTGAAGTTCTTGAATCAACGCGAGCGATCATTTGTTTTTCGCCGTCTACAAGGCTTCTAACAGCTTCGTTGTTTTCATCTTGGCCGTTATCGAATACGCAGTAAAGTTGAGTTTCAGCACCGAGTTTTTCAACTACGTCAACAACAACTCTGATTACAGCTTCGGGTGCGTTAGCGATGAAATTAGCTTCATCGTGCATATCTTCGGGACGGATACCTAAGGTAACAACCTTACCGGTGTTAAGGTAGTGGTCGAGATCGATAAGGGTCTTTGATGTAGCTTGGGGAAGATATACTTTCTTGCCCTCGAATTCTACGCAAACTTTATCAGGAGTTCCGGTTAAAACAGCGTCGAAGAAGTTCATTTGAGGAGTTCCGATGAAGCCTGCAACGAATTTGTTTGCAGGATAATCGTATAATTTTTGAGGTTCATCTACCTGTTGAATGAAACCGTCTTTCATAACTACGATTCTGGTACCCATGGTCATAGCTTCAACTTGGTCGTGGGTTACGTAAATGAAAGTAGTAGCAAGTCTGTGGTGGAGCTTGGTAATTTCGGTTCTCATTTGAGCACGAAGCTTAGCATCGAGGTTTGATAAAGGTTCGTCGAGTAAGAAAACTTTAGGTTCACGAACGATTGCTCTTCCGAGTGCAACCCTTTGTTTTTGACCGCCTGATAAAGCTTTGGGCTTTCTTTGTAAGTAAATTTCAAGGCCTAAAATTCTTGCAGCTTCTTTAACGCGTGCGTCAATTTCTGCCTTGGGCATTTTTCTGAGTTTTAAACCGAACGCCATATTGTCGTATACGGTCATGTGGGGATAAAGTGCGTAGTTTTGGAAAACCATTGCGATATCTCTATCCTTGGGTTGAACGTCGTTCATAAGCTTGCCGTCGATATAAAGTTCACCGTCGGTGATTTCTTCAAGACCGGCAATCATACGAAGAGTAGTTGATTTACCGCAACCGGAAGGTCCTACGAATACGATAAATTCTTTGTCCTCGATATCAAGAGTAAAGTCGGTAACTGCGGTTACGCCAGAGCCGTATACTTTGTAGATATCTTTGAGTAACAAACTTGCCATACAAATTCCTCCATTTGTTCATATGTTTTTAAGCTGATTATATTTTACCACATTTAAAATAATTTTGCAATAGGCAAATTGCTTAATTAATCACTAATAGATTGTATACTTTGCACTAATTTGAGCTATTTGCCGCTAATTATTATATTTTTAGTATAATTCTATTATATCCATTTTTATATTTTTAACTATTATAATTCGCACTTTTTTTGCAATTTTTCGATTGATTGTTTTTTTTACTGCTTTTTTATTAAAAATTGTTGAAAGTAAAAAAAAATTTTGCTATAATATTGTATATTGAATGGTGGCTTGCCGCTTTTAGCACTTCAAAGGCTGCCTTTAGGAATTTTATGAATATTAACGGTTACACTCCTAAAAGAAAATTAACGAGTAAGCATTTGGTTACTTTGCAACAATCTACCCCAGAGGATATTTTTGAATTTTTGCATTTTGCACGCGATATTAAGCGCAAAAAAAGCGTTGACGAAAAACTTAACTGCTTAAAAGGCAAATACGTTACCCTTCTTACAAAGCCCGACTTCGTTCGCTCGCGCATAGCTTTTAATATGGCGGTTAACGATCTTGAAGGCACGCCTATCGTAGTTCCCCTAACCGGTAGCGCAATTGAAGAAGAACTTAAAGATCCCGATACTACTACCGTAATTAAAAATTTTGGCGTATCGGCATTCGTGGTAGATACCTCGTTTATGCACGACGCGGAAGTTTTAAACACCTATTCAGACGTACCTACCGTAAACGCTAACGGCAGATCTAGCCCTTGCCAATCCCTTGCCGCCCTACTTACCATTTGGGAACATAAGGGTAAGCTAGAGGGGCTTAGGCTCGCAATAATCGGAAACGTTAACGACGGCGACTATTCGTTGCTTGCAGGCGCTTCTAAATGCGGTATGGATATTTCAATAGTTTGCCCCGACGACTTTGATCCTCCAAGAAAAATATTAGACTACTGCTCGCAGTTCGGCTTCGTTGATATTTACGATAATATTGAAGACGGTGTGCGCGGTGCAGACGTTATTTTTATTATGGATCACGACTTCGACAAAAAATATTTGTTTACTGATAGATACTTTAAGTATGCCAATAAAGAGGCCTTACTCCTTCACTCCATGCCCATTAACCGTGGCGGTGATATTTCGGAAGAGGCGCTTAACTACCCAGGTGCAATTATCTTTGAACAAGCGGGCAACGTACTTCCCGTTTTGCAATCGGTTTTAGCTCTCCTTGCAGGAAAAATTACAGATTAAAAAAAAGAGCCGTTTGGCTCTTTTTTAATTATTTATATGATAAAATGTGGCGATAATCAACTTATAGGCCTATTTTATAATTTTAAAGCACTTAAAAAAGTGCTTTTTTTTAATCGTTATCGCAACGCTCTATAGATAATATAAAATCGTTTTCAGCAATTATTTTATTTAGCTTTGATGAAGGCATTTCTTTATCGGTATTAAGGCTTGCACTGTATACAACCTTACCCTCTTCACGCTTAATAACCAATTGATTGAATCGATCTGTACCAAATATTTTTTTAACCACTAAATTTTCGTCTTCAGTTTGTAAAAACTCTATCTTAACGGTATAATATCTTTTTGAACGGAAAATATTGAGCGGTAAGTGGAAGAGGCTTTGAACGGCAATTATTAAAATAGTTGCTCCAATCGCCAACACGTAAAGCCTACCGCCGCACGCCATACCAACACCTGCCGTTGCCCAAACGCCTGCCGCCGTGGTTAAACCGCGAACCTCGTTACCACGGTAAATAATCATTCCCGCGCCTAGAAAACCTACGCCTGATACTATTTGTGCCGCAACACGCGCCGAGTCGGAGGCTGCATCGAATGCGTATTTAGATACGAGCATTATAAGAGCAGATCCAACGCAAACCACCGTATGCGTTCTTATTCCGGCCTCTTTAAAGCGAAGCTTGCGTTCATACCCAATTGCAAAACCGAGCAGAACTGACAAAAGTAAATCAGGTAAAATGCCTAACTGCATTAATACCGTTGCACTGCCAAAATAACTTTCCATTATTCCTCCCAAAAATATAATTTTTATTTGTTAATCGCGTTATAGACGGACTTTTATACTAAATCTTTAACGCTGTTAAATACAAAATCAGGAACTTCTGCACCGCTCGCGTTATTAACGTCGGTTAAGTTCACCTCTCCGCTTAACACGCAAACGGTGGTAACGCCTGCGTTATTTCCCGATGCGATATCGGTATAAAGTCTATCGCCTATAACTACCGTTTGTTCTTTTGAAAAACCGAATTTTTTCATAGCTGAATACACCATAGTCGGCTGCGGTTTACCTATAAACTGCGGCATTTTTCCCGTTGCGCGGTAATAGCTTTGACACATAGAACCGCAATCGGGAATATACC
>JAFTIY010000064.1 GCA_017456665.1 Clostridia bacterium
GGTTATTTGGGAAAGCAAAGTAGATATGGATAAATATCCTGGTCTTGTTGCTAAATACGTTCGTAGTGAAACGGGCGGTGGCAAGTGGAACTTTAAGGGGAAAATGCCTGAACAATGGACGATAAAATATAAAGACCTTAAATTCTTGATTAAGCCAATGGGATTTAAGCATACCGGGCTTTTTCCGGAACAGGCAGTTAATTGGGATATCATGACCGACCTTATTAAAAGGGCTCAAAGGCCTATTAACGTGCTCAACCTATTCGCTTACACGGGCGGAGCTACCGTTGCGTGTTTAAGCGCAGGGGCAAGCGTATGCCACGTAGATGCAGCAAAGGGTATGGTAGAAAGGGCAGGGGAGAACGTAAGGCTTTCAGGCCTTGCCGATAAGCCCGTTCGCTATATAATAGACGACTGCAAGAAGTTCGTTCAGCGCGAAATTAAGCGCGGTAGAAAATACGACGCCGTAATAATGGATCCTCCCAGCTACGGCAGAGGGCCCAACGGCGAAATGTGGAAGATTGAAAGCGAGCTTTATTCGTTAGTAGAGCTTTGCAAGGGCGTTTTAAGCGACGATCCGCTATTCTTCCTCATAAACAGCTACACTACGGGGCTTCAGCCTCAAGTGTTAAAAAACATTCTAACCTTAACCTTAAAGGGATATGAAGGCAAAACGGTTGCTTACGAGGTAGGCTTACCCACAGAAGAGGGCATAGTTTTACCTTGCGGAGCAAGCGGAATGTTTATAAGCGGTAAAAATTTTAACGGCGATTTATTCAAGGGAGAATTACGGTATGACTGATATGTTAGTTGAAGATCTCGTAGTTTTATACGAGGATAACCACGTTATAGTGGTATTAAAACCGCAAAACGTACCTTGCTGTGAAGACGAATCAAAGGATAAAGACCTTTTAACTATCGTAAAAGAGCACATTAAAATAAAAGAAAATAAGCCGGGCAACGTATACGCCGGCCTCGTTCACAGATTAGATAGGGTAACGGGCGGCGTTATGGTATATGCCAAGAGCTCAAAGGCTGCTTCAAGGCTTTCTGAACAAATGCGAGAGGGTGATTTTGAAAAGAAATATATGACCGTTCTTGCAAGCGTTCCTCAAGAGGATAGGGCAACCTTAAAGCATTACGTAAAAAAGAATGTGGTAAACAATATGGTTTACGTATGTCCGCAAACGGTAGAGGGAGCAAAGTTTTGTCAGTTAGAATACACCGTGCTTCAAAAGGCGAAGGGGCTTGCTCTTACCAAGGTGGTTCTTCACACGGGCAGAACGCATCAAATACGCGTTCAAATGGCTGCAATCGGTTCGCCTGTATTTGGCGATATGCGCTACGGCGGTGAAAAGGCACATAAGGGCTATTTAGCTTTATGGGCTACCTCGCTTGCCTTTACACATCCCGTTTCAAAAGAGAGGTTAGTGTTTAAAATCGAGCCTCCTACCGACAGATTGCCCTGGAATTTATTCAACGTTTCAGGCGAAATTGAAAACTTTTAACGGGTTTGTACTTTTATAAAAACAGTTCAACTGCGAAAATACGCAATTAACCTACGAAAAAAATATATGGAGATATATTATGGAATTTTTGTATGAAAACCTTCTAGACATCACCTGGCAACAGGTAGTAATGTGGATTATAGGCGGTGTTCTTATATTCCTTGCAATTAAAAAGGAAATGGAGCCTGCTTTGCTTCTTCCTATGGGGTTCGGCGCTATATTGGTTAACCTACCCAATTCGGGTGCGATTACCGAACACGGTCCAATAACCGTGCTCTTTAACGCAGGTATAGCAAACGAACTATTCCCCTTGCTTTTATTTATCGGTATAGGTGCAATGATAGATTTTGAGCCTATATTAACAAATCCTAAGCTTATGTTATTTGGTGCGGCGGCTCAATTTGGTATATTTATGACTATGTCGCTCGCTTCAATCTTCTTCCCGCTAAAAGAAGCTGCTTCTATCGGTATTATAGGTGCGGCAGACGGTCCTACCGCAATTTTCGTAGGAAACGAGCTACTTGGGGCTGATAACGATATTATGGGCGCAATAATGGTGGCGGCGTATTCGTATATGGCGCTCGTTCCCATCGTTCAACCTCCCGTTATTAAGGCTTTAACAACTTCTAAAGAACGCCGTATTCGCATGCAATATAAGGGCCGCAAGATTTCAAAACTCACAAAAATCTTATTCCCCGTATTCGTAACGGTAATAGCCGGCTTAATAGCTCCAGATTCAGTGGCACTTGTAGGCTTTTTGATGTTCGGTAACTTAATCCGTGAATGCGGAGTTTTAGGCTCTTTGTCAGAAACTGCACAGCACGCTCTTGCAAACTTAATCACTTTACTTTTAGGTATTTCAATCGCTTTCCAAATGCAAGCTGAAGCATTCGTAAGCTTAAACACTTTACTTATTATCGGCCTCGGTCTTTTTGCATTTGTATTCGATACGGCGGGCGGCGTATTATTTGCAAAGCTTTATAATTTAGTTTCAAAAGAAAAGATTAACCCCATGATCGGCGCTGCAGGTATATCTGCATTCCCCATGTCTGCAAGGGTAATTCATAAAATGGGACTAAAAGAAGATCCTCAAAACTTTTTACTTATGCACTCTGTAGCAGTAAACGTATCAGGTCAAATTGCATCCGTTATTGCAGGCGGCCTTATCTTATCGTTGTTTTAATAGTTAGGAGGTAGTTTGATGAACGCATTAGTAAATTTATTAGTTGAAGTTTCAATAGATTTTGGTAGATTTGCATCCTCATTTAAATATATGGGGATAGGCATGCTTGGAATTTTTATCGTTATAACCGTTCTCGTTTTGGGCATAGTAGCGCTTAACAAATTAACTGCACCTCGCAATAAAAAAGACGATAGCGATAACGAATAATCGGTTAAATATCTCGTTACTACGGTATGAGATTTAAATTATCGAATAAAAATGCCGAAAAATTGTTAATTTGCTCAATAGTTTTACAGTTTTTCGCGCATTTTATTTGACAAAAAAATTTATTTAGTATAAAATATAAAATATTATAATGTAAGAGTATGCGCATTAATACTATGTGCATAGCATTTCAGGGAGTTCCACTTTATGAAAATGAGGAAAATCACCGCATTTATTATTGCAGCCGTTGCACTAATTGCAACATTTAATTTCGTACCTGCTCAAGAGGTTAGTGCAGCACCTGCTCAAACCAACGTAGCTTTCGTTCAAGCGTTTGACGAATACGATAACAGCTTTATTACCAGTAAGTTCCCCGTTTCTTTTGAAGACGAAAAAACTTACTACTTTGCATATAAGCTCGAAGGCGCAACCGAATACAGCCAAAAGGTTGAAGCTAAATCAGGTAAAACCACTTTTGAATGTGTTTCCAGCGATAATTACGTTATTAAATTCTTCTATTTAGATGAAAACGAAGCTGAACAAGACGTTGAAGAATTTACTTTTAGCTTAGTTACTGCAACTGCTGAAGATTCCATTTATTACGATTTAACTGCAATTAATTACGAAGATTATCAAAAAGAAATCAACAAAAAGCTCGAAAATAAAGAATTAGGCGATTATTTTTATTATCCCGAGCTTACCGACGTTTTGGTTTCTGATAACTTTGCATATACTGCTTTAACTAAAACCGTATATTACTGCAAACCCAAGTCAACCACTTTTAGCAGCACCACGTCTTCTAGCTTCTCGCTTTCAGATATCGGTACCTATAAGTATTACGTGCTCGCTAAAGATCCTACCAATACAAACTTTACTATCGATACAGATGAATTAGTTCGCATGGTAGACGCTAACGGCAACGAAGGTTGGTACGAGGTAGACGAAAACGATCCTACTAACAACAAGTTAATCGTTCCCATCTTCTCATTCCAATTCGAAACGGTTAAAGAACCCGAAATCACCATTTCTGAAAGTGAAATCGGCTTTATCGGTTTAACCTATAAAGACGCGAAAGACAGTATTACCATCGTTGCTCAAAACGAATCTGTTGAATACAAGCTTTACTATAGTGCAAGCGATCTTTCTGCAGGTATTGAAAATTGGACCAGCGAGGGTATTGCAAAGGTTGAAGAAAACGCAACCGATATTACCAACAAAGAAGAAGTTGCATTTAACACTTCTAACTTATATTTCACTCCCGACTTAAAGGGTTACTACTATGTAGTATGCCGTGCAGCAGATAACTACGGCGAAGCAAGCGCTGTTACCGAAGCTATCATTGTTAATAGAGAATTTACTACCGTTAAGTACGAATCACAGTTCTTAAAATACAACTGGTTATCGATTATGTTCCTCGGTATTGCAGTTCTTTCATTCATCGGCATTTTAGTTCTTCTCTTCGTTAAACCTAAAGAAAAAACTGAAGAAGAAGTAGAAACTACCGTTTCTAAAAAATAATTAATTTAAAAATTATCCCACTGCATTTTTTGCGGTGGGATTAGTTTTTTTGTCTAACATTACTTTATTTATATAATACTTGACAACTACCGCATTATTTGCTAAAATGTATCTATCTTATACCGGCTGTGAGGTTAACCATCGCGCTCGGTTATGCCGAATAAAAGGAGCTTTAGTGATGTTATCAAAAATTAAAGAGCTTATAAAAAAATATCGCGAGCCTATTGCGTATCTTATATTCGGCGGGCTTACCACTCTTATAAGTTGGGGGGTATCAAACGGGCTTTATTATTTTGCTTTTAACAAAACGAACAATCTTTTAGCAAATGTAATATCCGAGGTTGTTGCAATAACTTTTGCATACGTTACCAATAAGCTTTTCGTATTTTGCTCTAAAACCAACGGATTTAAGCAGTTTATAACAGAAATGGCATTATTTTACGGAGCACGAATTGCTTCTACTCTATTAAATCTCGGAGCAATGTGGCTATTTGTTGATAAGTTGCTTTACGAATTTTGGATATGTAAGATAGTTATTAACGTAGTAGTAATAGTGCTCAATTATTTTTTATCAAAGCTATTTATTTTTAAGGGCAAAAACACAAAAAAGGA
>JAFTIY010000006.1 GCA_017456665.1 Clostridia bacterium
AAGGAATGGGGGCTTAACAATACCTATATTTTTGTGCGTAGCAGGCGTGAATATAAAGAGATTGAGCAGTCATTTGATGAAAAATGCTTCTTCTTTGGCAACGAAAAGCAGTCTGTTTACAATTTTAACGCAATCGTAAACGATAAATTTAACAAAATGGCGGCAATGCGTAACGAGGTTTACGATATAGAGTACGAGGTTACTCATAACGAAGATAAGGTTAATTATACCGAGGAGGATTTTTTAAATATCAAAAAACAGTCGAGTGTTTCGTGGTATTTACATAAAACTCAAACGGATAGACTTTCTAGCATATATTGCTGCTTAAGCTTAAGATGTAAGCTACATATGCTTGGGCTTGATTACTGTTCAAGCGATAGCGCTGAAAAAGGACTTACCGAATCCGAATATTTTAATATTTATGCAAAAGATGATATGCCAAACACCTCTTTTTATAACGTTACGATCGACGGAAAAGCAATTGTTAAATACACCACCGATTATAAGCAGTCAAAGAGAAAAAATCTTGCAATGTGCGAGCATTACCGTTGGAATTCGTTCATGATAAGCCAAGGGTTTGTTCCTGCCTCTATAAACAGTATTTTAAGCGAAAAAATTGTAAATAAAAAGGGTGTTGAAAAATACAGCAACGGTAAAAATATTTCGATACGTACTCACGGAAATCTTACCACGTTTGAAGGATTAAAGCAGTTTAGTAAATTAATTGCTCAGCGCGACGGAAAAAGTGAAGCCGAAAAAGACGTTATTAAATACGACTATCAACTCTTAGACGACGCTTATTGGTTTATCACTAAAACGGGTAATAAAATTATTTATAAAAAGTCTTATGGCAGTAAATAGTTGATAAAGTAAGTTTTTTAAATACGTAATTTTATAAAAATAATAACAAAAGTGCCGCTAATCAACTTATAGCGGCACTTTTTGAGTTAATAGTAATAGCTAATTAATTAAAAAAGCTAATTTTGCGGTATAAAAAATTAATCTACGTAATTGCTTCCTTGAATTACGTTATTTTCTTCAAAATAGCACTTTATGTAGTTAAGAACACGTTTTTTGTCAGCCGACCATTTAGGCTCTATCAAATCCTTTTTAGGAGCGTCACCTGTGATGCGGTGAATAACCATACTTGGCGGAAGCACGCTTATTACGTTTGCGAGAATTTGAGTGTATTTTTCAAGTGATAAAATTTCAAATTGCGTTTGCTCGTAATAATCGCTTAAGCGAGTATTTTTTAAAAGGTGCAAAAGCTGAAGCTTAATTCCATCAGCTCCGCTTTTTGCAACGTGCTTTGCAGATTGAATTATCATTTGCTCGTCTTCACCGGGAAGCCCAATAATTAGATGGGTTACTACGTTTACGCCAATGGCCTTAAGCTTTTTAACGGCAATATCGTATTCGCTGGTAGGGTAACAGCGGTTTATAAATTCGGCAGTTTTATCGTGTATCGTTTGAAGGCCAAGCTCTACGAAAACGGGCTTAATACAGTTAAGTTTATTTAAAAGCTGTAAAACGTCATCCGGTAAACAGTCTGGGCGAGTTGCGATAGAAAGGGCAACCACGTCTTTACGATTAATAACGGGCAAAAACAGCTTTTCAAGCTCGATTGCGGGCGCGTAGGTGTTCGTATAGCTTTGAAAGTAGGCAATAAACTTGTCTGTACCTGATTTTCTTACTATCCTTTGTTTTGCTTTTAACAGCGAAAGACCTAAATTATCAGTTATCGTTTCGGCAAAATCGCCGCTTCCTCCCGCACTGCAAAAAATGCAACCGCCGGTTGACTTGCTTCCGTCGCGGTTAGGGCAGGAAAAATTGGCGTTTAAACTTAACTTATAAACCTTTTTGCCAAAGGTTTTTATAAAATATTCAGAAACTGAATAATATCTTTTAGTGCCTAAATATTGATCGTTGTTCATATTTGCATTATAGCATAAAAACTACTGTTAATCAACCTATAGACGGCCTTTTTTAAAAAAAATAACAAAAATAAACTCTTTATGCAGCTCTCGCTTGACAAATAAAACAATAAATGGTATTATGTATTTATCATTAAACGATAGAGGAAATTATGGAATACACCGTATTAAAGGGCTATTGCTCTAAAAACAACAAAAAGTTTTTACTTGAATGTAAAAAAGAGGGCTCAAAATTAACCGTAGTAAATTTTTTACCGGTAACCGAAAGCGAATATAACGGAGTAAAAGCGGCGTCTGCGAGCGGCGATATATATACCGAAAGCGAACTTTTGGCGTGCACTACTTGCGGTAACAGAAAGGTTGCAGGGTGCAATTGCTTTGAAAAAAAGGGAAAGTGCGCTGCAGAATACAATTTTCAATGCATTTACTGCTCTAAATTTAAAATGCAGTCTTCTTCAAAAATGCCCGAAATTTACGTTAGTAAGCCACGGTACGACAATATTGGCGCACTTTTAGATAAAATGTCGATTAAACATAAACCTTACGACGGAACGTGTAAGGGCGATATTTTGTTTATAAACTGTGGAACTGCCGATTCTTTTAACGCTACCCAGTTAAAAAATTTCGTAAGTGCGGGCGGGTGCTTATACGTTTCAGATTTGGCACATGCAAACATCACAAACCCGTTTGGCAGCGTTGCTAATTTTAATAGAATAGGTGAAGTTTGCACCGTGCAAGCAAGGGTTTGCGATAGCGAGTTGGCTTCAATTATCGGTTCAAAAACCGAAATCACCTTTGATTTACCCGCTTGGGCAATTATAGAAAATTTAAATCAACAATTATACCCAAATACTAAAATTTTATTGCAAGGCAGCACTGGTAAATACGCGGGTATTCCCCTTATGTTTAGCTTTGATTGCGGCAGCGGTAAGGTGTTTTATACTTCCTTCCATAACTACGCGCAGGCTTCTGAAAAAGAAAAGATGCTTCTTCAGTTGTTATTACTTAAGCAAATTGGCTCTAACACCAATCAAACGATTGAGCAGGTTAGTAGCTTAGTTGGTCTTAATATTGCTCACGTAAAAGATTTGTTTAAAAAGTAAAAGTAGGGCTATAAGTCGATTAACGGCACGTTATTCTTTTATATGTGTGCATTATAGCGCACTTTAACTAGGCTTAAAGTAAACGGTTGTTGTAACGTATTTTTTAATTTTTTTTTTAAAAACCAACAGTTATTTGCAATATCTTTAAATAAAAAAATTATTAAGTGTTTACTAAAAAATAATTAACTAAATAAAATTTGTTAAAAAAGGGCTTTTTTAAAAAAATAAAGCCCCTTTTTTGTTTAAAAAAAACAATAAAAGTAGAGCTATAGGTCGATTATTGGCAAATTTGATTTATTTGTATTATTTTAACGAAGCAAAATACGTTAGTAAATAAAATGGCTACGTATTGCCCAATAATAATAGTAATAAAAATTTATACCAACTTTTTTTCAATTTGGTATTGACAACGGTGATATGTTGTGTTATAATATCTATAGATTTCCGTTAACGATAACGGAGTTTTGATAGGGGAAAATTTTTAAACCTCTTAAATTAAATTTAAGGGCATAAAAATTTTAAAGGAAAAGATGATGATAAAAACTAAAATTACAGGCATTGGCGATCCCTTCGTGCTCGTTTACGAAGGAGTGTATTATATGTACGCAACCTCTGCTAAAGATGGATTTAAATATTATACTTCGACCAACCTTACCGATTGGGAAGACAAGGGTTATTGTTTAAAAAACAGTAGCTGGGGTGAATGTGATTTTTGGGCCCCGGAGGTTTTCGAGCGTAACGGTAAATTCTATATGATTTACACCGCTCGCTGGAACAAAAACCACAGTCTTCGAATTGGTGTTTCGGTGGCCGACAAACCGAGTGGACCTTTTGAAGAATTAACCAAAGGTCCGCTTTTTGATTTTGGTTACGCTGCGATCGATGCAACCCTTCACTCGGATGAAAACGGCAAGGAATATTTGTATTTCGTTCGCGACTGTAGCGAAAATGTTATCGACGGCGTGCATACCAGCGTTATTTACGTTAGCGAAATTTCAAAAGATTATACCCGTCTTTTAACGCAACCTATTAAAATTTCAGAGCCCGATTGCAATTGGGAAGTATGCAACAGCCCCGATTGGCATTGGAACGAGGGGCCCGCTGTATTAAAGCGCGGTTCAACCTACTATATGTGTTATTCGGCTAACTGTTACGCTTCACGCGATTATTCGGTTGGTTACTCAATTAGTAAATCTCCTCTCGGCCCATTTGAAAAGTATAAAAATAATCCTGTATTAAAATATGGCGAAAATGATTATTCGGGCCCCGGCCATAACAGCTTCTTTGAGGGGCTTGACGGTAAGTTGTATACAGCTTTTCACGTTCATACCGATTACGACTGCCCAAGCGGCGACCGCCGGGCGTGTATTGCAGAAGTAGTTTTTGATAACGAGGGAAATTTAAAAATTTTAGTTTAAGTAATCTAATGAGGCAAAGATGGTAAAAAGAGCAAGAGTTACAATTAAAGACGTTGCAAAACGTGCAGGCGTAACTCCGCAAACGGTATCGAGAGCGTTTAGAGATACGAGTGACATATCCTCCTCAACGCGTGATAAAATTTTGCAAATAGCCGAGCAGATGGGGTATGTGGTAAACCATACTGCAAGCGCGTTACGCAGGGGCAACACTAAGCTGATAGCGGTAGTTTTTGACAACCTGGTAAACGTTTACTTCTCTATAATGAGCAACTATATGCAAAAGTACCTTAAAGATTTTGGGTATTCGATGCTTACCATTTCAACCGAAAGCTCCGTATTAAGTAAAGAAACCTATATTTCAGCCGTTTCTCACAACGTTGCAGGCATCATAAGCTTTTTAGAGCCTAAAAGTGAAATATCTTCTCTTATTAAAAGTTATAACGTACCCGTTCTTTTGTTCGGTAGGCGAACTGACGTAAAAAACGTTTACAATATTTATACTGCAGACGAAACAGGTGGCGAGTTAGCCGCCAAAAGGCTTATTCAAAGTGGCTGTAAGAGGTTAATGTTCGTAACCGAAACGCTTGATCTAACGTGTGCGTACGACCGTTTTTCGGGGTTTAAAAAGCAAACCGAAAGCGAAGGGTTAAAAACCCCAAAGCTTATCAAATACACTTATAACGGACTAAAAGACGAACTCATAGCGCTTGGCGAAAGTGCTGACGTTTTTCCCGACGGAATTTTTTGCTTTAACGACATGATAGCCTTTCACGTTTTGCAGTTGATTGAGATGCTTGGCTTGCCCCACGTTAAGGTTATAGGGTACGATAACGTTCAAAACGAGGTTTATCTTCCTACTCGGCTAACGAGTATTGCTACCGATAAAAAGCAAATGGCGAAAAGTGCCGTTCAAATAATAACTGCGGCTGCTTTGG
Organism: Clostridia bacterium; assembly: GCA_017456665.1. Lineage (GTDB taxonomy): Bacteria > Bacillota > Clostridia > Christensenellales > Borkfalkiaceae > HGM11416. The sequence continues at coordinate 5,391 of JAFTIY010000006.1, forward strand.
GCAAAGAAATCGAAAATCCAAATATTTGTAAAGACGTTTTTATAGTAAATGGCGTTACCACCTAACTTAGCGTTTTAATTTTTGAACTTTACATTTTTTGCAATTTTGCCTTTAAAATAACGATACGAGCAAATTGATTATATTACTTAATAACGTTTTATGCAGTTTTAAAAGGCAATAAAAGTGTGCCTATAACGCGATTAACCCAAAATTATATATATACATTAAGCAATAAAAAAAATAAACAATAGTTAAAAAAAGTATACTTTTACTGACAATAAAAAAAAAGGTGCTAAACGCACCCAACGTAGCAGTTTTTTTGCCACGACAAAATAGCCGTTAACTAAAATTAACGACTCAAATAAAGTATAGTTTTTTTGAGTGGATAAAAATGTGCTAAAAGTGCGTCTATAACGCGATTAACTCTATAATTGCGCATAATAACCAAGTGGCACGTGCGAATTACTCGCTTAACAGGGCACGGCGTATTATTTTAGGTAAACGGGCGAAAGCCGGTTACATATAATTAAAATTTTAAAAAAAGCATAAGGAGGCTTTGTATGAGAAACAAGATTATGGCACTTTTAGTTGCTATCTTTGCTGCGTGCATGCTTTGTTTTACTGCTTGTACGACAGATAGCGACATCAACCGTCCTGAAAGTACGGGTTCTGATCAGAATCAAGAAAGTACTCTTCCCGACGACGGTTCAGATCCTGGAACGGATGATCCAGATGATCCTCAACCCTCGTTAGACGCAGAGTATATTGCTGAAGCTGATTTACCCGTAAGCACTTTAAACACCCAAGCAGATGCAGACGGCGACGTTGCAACTGCAGCTTGGTTTATCACTTACGCAGAAGATGGATTAGCTGTAAAAGCAGTTGTTAAAGACGGCTCTATTGCAACCTTTACCAACCTTTATAACAGCGATGGCATTGAGGTAATCGTAGCAAAAGAGCAACGCGTTAAAGACTACAGCGAAGGAACGATTTCTGTAGTAGTAAGCGCAAAGGGCGATTACGTTGTTAAAAATCTCTATACGGGCGAAGCTGTTGAGGCCGAATTAGAAGTTGGCGCAACAAAATATACGCACGATGAGCAAACTGTAGCAGGCTATATCCTTTCAGTTTTAATTCCCTATGAATTAACCGAAATCGATGCTGAACAGAAAAACGCAGCAGTATGCTTAGGTCTTACCAATGCGGTTAATGCAATGAGTTCAAAGAGCGTATACGATGCAACGTACGGCACCGTAGCAAAAAACGTTCATACCTATATGGCAGTTCCCGCAGATAATGAATATCAAGCAAACGAATTCGTTCAATTTGGCGGAGTATGGGGCAGCGCAGGCAGCTTAAATGCATCTCCCGTTTGGAATACCGATACCGATTTTGGCGAAAACGCATACATTTCTTCAAACGGCATCGACAATAAAGACAACTACATTTACATGTATAAGTCAGGCGAAAGCACCACTTATTATGCAGAAGCTCAGTTCAACGTTAAAGAACTCTTCAATGGCGAAAAATGGGGTAAATTTGGCTTCTACGTAGTTACTGAAGACGGTCAAACGGGCTTCTTCTACTACGTTGACGCAACCTCTGCAAACGGCACTACTTTTGATAACGGTGCAGTTGCATTAGGCTACAACACCAAAGCCGGCGGTAATTGGGAAAATAAATGGGCTGCAATCGGCTCTTTAGGCGGAACTAGCGAACAATACCTCGGCGAAAATTACGTAACCTTAGGTGTTTACCGCCAGGGCAGCATATTTAAGCTTTATGCAAACGGCGAATACGTAAGCACTATTTCTACCGTTATCGGTTCTGAAGCAGTAGCATACGCAGGTATAGCATGCTTCAACATGACCTTAAACGTAAAGGGTTATTCAATCGAAACCAATCCCGAAAACCTTGGCGATTACGTTATCGAAAAACAAAACGTTGACTATCTCTTCATCGGCGATAGCTACGTTGATAAGGCTTTCTGGTACACTTACGACCAAACCTTTGGCGGTTTAAGCGCTGCAAACGAAGGTATTGGCGGAACTAAAGTTGGCTATTGGACAAATCAACTTGCAAGCTTACAGGCAAGATACGAGGCTAAAAACGTTATCGTTCATATCGGCGTAAACGATATTGACGATGGCAATACTACGGGCGAGCAAGCAATCGCTTTATTAAACACTTTATTCAGCGGATTACAAAACACCTATCCCGATGCACAAATTTACTACGTTGGTTTAGTTCATAACATGATGTTCCAAGGCAAATGGGCAGAATACGACAAGGTAAACGCATGGGTTGCAGAATATGCAAAGAATAACGAAGCTTTAACTTATATTGATATGGCTTCTGTAATTACTGCAAACGATCAAGGCTCAACTATGAGTTGGTTTAACGGAGACGGCTTACACTACGGTGTAGACGGTTATGCTGCTTGGACAAAAGCAATACTCAACGCTTTAGGAATTGAACGTCAAGTAAGCGTAGGAGGTCTTGGTGACGTTAATCTTGAAGGCGCACCTGATCTTGCATACAGCGGAGGTTGGAAGTTTGAAGATGGCGTTGCACACAACACTGGCGTAGCTGAATCACAAATTTTCTTAAGCGGATTGTACGCAACCGATTTCTATGCAGAAGTTAAACTTTCAGTAGCAGGCTTAAACGCTCCGGATGATTGGGCAAAAGCCGGTCTTGCATTCCGTTCGTTAAGAAAAACTGCATTTTGGGCTATTGACGCTGCAAACGCATATAATGATGGCGGAAAATATTATTCTAACAACTGGTCAAACGTATTTATTCGTGAAGACGTTCTCAATAGAGATTGGAATTGGGGCGGCTTATGGGCTAACTACAAATATATTGGCGCCGTAAGTTACGACTATAAAACTGATAAGAGCTTCAAGACTATGGCAGTTGCTAAATACGAAGGCAGAATTTACTTCTATGCAGACGGTGAACTTATTGCTACGGCAGACGGAGTTTACGGCGCAGATGAAAAGGTTGCAGTTTCAGTATTTAACTTCAACATGGATATGTACGCAAAGGATGCTAAGATTATTACCGACAAGGCTACTCTTGATGAAATGTTCTTAGTTCCTCACGCAGTTACCTCTCAATTACCTGAAGGCGTAACCGCAACGCCTAGCGTTGAAAGCGCAAGAAGAGGTCAAACAGTTACCTTTACGTTAGATGCAGGTAACGCGCTTATTTCTACCGTATACGTTAACGGAGAAGAGATTTTAGCTAATGAACAAGGCGTTTATTCTTTCGTAATGCCCGATGCAGAAGCTGTTATTACCGCTACCGTTAAAGGTCAAGTAACTATTAACACGGCTGCAGTAGACGGCAAGGTTCAAGTAAGCGAAACTGTTGTTTACGAAGGCGAAACGGTAACCATTACCGCATGCGAAAACATTAAAGTAATTGCACTTTATGCAAACGGAAATGCTCTCGTTGCTGACGAAAACGGTGCTTACACCTTAACAGTAACCGAAAACGTAACCTTAACCGGTGAATTCTTATACAGCGCAGACGGTATTACTCTTGACGGCGTTAAAGAAGAAAAATACGGTGCAACCACAACCACCGCTTCATATGACGACAATAGATCTATTACCTTAAGTGCAGTTAAAACTCAAAGCGGTTTATTCGTACACGTTGTTGCATATATGAATACAACCAAGAACGATGCTGAAGCATGGCACGAAAACACCAACTTAGAATTCTTCTTAAATAGCGTAGCTCGTGAAAATCAACACTATGTTTCTATCAACGGAGCAAGAGGTGGAGTTACCAGCCACGTTTGGAAAACCACTAAGATCGACGATGCAGAAAATGCACACAACGGCAAATTCGAATACATTATCGAACTTTATATCAGCAAAGATTTAGTAGAAGGTTGGAACGATCAAGGCTCAGTTCAAATTAACTACGCATGGAAGACCCCCGGCGAAGTTGCTCACGTGGCAGACGGCGCTCTCATCCACCCCTATACTCACGTATCTAGCGATTATTTAGCTAACCACTTTGGTGGTGCAAATATCGGCATTCGTGACTTTGCTGCAAATTTAGGTACCTATGGCGATTTAGATAAATCACTTCAAATTACTGCAAACGGCCTCCAAATTAAGGGTGGTGCAGTGGCAACTAAGGCTACTATCGACGGCGACTTAACCGAATATGCTCAAAAGAAAGCTATCACCGTTGGCGATATAGCAAGAACTCAAGTAACCATTACCGGTTTTGGCGCAGAAGACGGATTATATCTTGCTCTTACCTTAAACCACGGTAATTGGGGTGCTTATAGCGGAAACTGGTGGGAAAACGACAATATCGAAATAAGAATTAACAGCTACCATACCGGTTTAATCTTCACAAACGAAGGCAAATTACTCTATTCAGCATTCTTTGCACAAGGCGCAATGAAGACTGTTGAACAAGAAGGAAGATTAGTTTCTACCGTTGAGTTATTCATGCCCTCTAACTTACAGGCATTCTACCTCCAATTCGGTATTGCAGGCGCAGGCTTTGGCGGTTGGCAATCTCTCGTTTGGGATGCTAACAATTTAGAAATGACTGCTGACGGTGCAGTTGGCATAATACAAACTCTCGACGGCGTTTTAACCGAAGCTGAAGGCTTTACCGCAGAAGTTTTAGCTAACGCACACACTACCACCGCTAACGGTGCAACCGTTACTTTGGTTGGACGCACCGGTATTTACGGCGTACACCTTGGTTTTACCATCGTTCACACTAAAGGTATTTACGAAGCTTGTCAAGAGGACGGTACTCAATGGTGGCACTTTATAGGCACAGAAGTAAGAGTTAACGGTTTAGACGTTCAAATTGCAACAACTCCTTGGAATAACCATGCAATTAAATGCTATTCAGGATTTACTACCGTTGATAATGCAGACGGAACTCATACCACTACTATTGAAATGGTAGTATTCCCCTTTGGCGATCCTGCAGGTGACGTTAGTCTTTCTGTAGCAGGCATATTCGAAAAGGGATTTATATTCCTTTACGGATCAGATGGTTGGGCAACCCCTCTCAAGGTAACCGCAAACGGTATAGTTAAAGCATAACAACTCATATTAAGAACAAACGATAATTGCCTGCCCCGCTAAAACGGGGCAGTGCAGTTGATTTATTTAATTGAAATTAAGCGCTTTGGCGCAAAAGGAGTAATACGATATGTTTAAATTTAAAAAAATGGCTGCTATGCTTCTTGCGAGCTCGTTAGCAGTTACCGCTTTTGTTGGTTGTACACCCAAAGACAATGGTGGCGGAGACGTTAATTTAGGCGATGACGGTAACATTTTACCTTCGGCTAAAAGCACCACTATTACCTTCTGGGGATACGGCGATGATAATGAAATTCAGGTATTTAACGATTTAGTAAAAGACTTTAACGAACTTTATAAAGGGCAAATTACCGTTAAGTACGAAACTAAGGGCAATGCCGATTACGGTGTATCTGCAAAATCTGCTCTTCAACAAAGTAAGGCAAGAGTTGATATTTTATACGTTGGCGACGCTGATTTTAAGAGTTACGCAGAGCTCGGCTTTTTAGAACCTCTTGATGAATATATCGAAAAGAGTAACGAAATCAATCTTGAAGAAATGTGGGAAACTTCGGTTAACCGTTTTAAATACGATACCACCACAACCACGCAAGACGGTCCTAACGCACACTACTGGGGTATCCCCAAAGATATCGGTCCTACCGTAGTTTTCTATAATGAAACCTATTTTGAAAATGCGGGAGTAAAGGTTATTTCTGTTGCTGCTGAAAATTTAGAAGCATTTAACAACGGTGCTAAAGATTCACGCGGTAAAACCAAAGCAGAATACGGTATTGATGGCGAAGTAAAAGAAAAAGGTTACTTTGAAATAAACGGCGAAAAATGGTTTAACAACCAAGTACCAATGAGTTGGGATGAATGCGTTGAACTTTCTAAACTCGTTCAAGAAGCAGCTCGTAAAACTTATAAAGATCAAGGTATTTACGGTTACTTTACCGAATGGTGGTTCAACTACGGTTGGTCTGTTGGCGGTGACTGTATCGAATACGTTCCCACCAGCGATCCCGCTTACAACGGCGGTTATTGGGATTTCACCCTCATGGATGGCACTAAGAACTACATCGTAGCAGATGATAACGAGGCAGGCTTTACCGTTAACGGTAACCATTACGAAGCAGGCGAAATTATCGCTTGGGGTGATAAACTCGTTAATCCCGAAACTAACAAAACTATCAGAAACGAAGTAATTAGTGCAGCAAGTGAAGGCTTATTAAACGAGCTTCCTTCACAAAGAGAGGCATTTGTTGAATTCGTTCGTATCGGTCAAAACTCAAACACCGAGGTAGAAACAGGTCTTAAGGGCTATGGCATTTGTCCTGCTCCCACCTCACTCGGTGGCGATAGCGGTAAGGCAGCAGCATTCCAAACCGGTAAACTTGCGATGCTCGTAGACGGTAGATGGAACGTTGTAAGCTTCCGTGATAAAATGGATGGCAAATTTAATTGGGACGTTGCACCCCTTCCTCAATATAAAGAATACGACGCGGAAGGAAACATTACCGTTCACGGTATTGAAGCCGGTCACTCCGGTTCAGTAGCTCTTTGCATTAACGCTAAATCAACTAAGAAGAACGCTGCATGGAAATTTGCAGAATTTATCGGCGGAAGAACGGGTCAAACCGCACAGGCACAATCAGGCTTCGCTATTCCTTCACAAAAGGATCTTGCTAACAGTGAAGTATTCCTTCAAAGCAACCAAAACCCCAGAAACTCAATCGTTTTCGTTCGCGCAGCTGAATACGAAACTCCCGGTGACTGGTGGTATTTAAGAGATAAACTTTGGATTGACGACTGGGCAGGCGTTTTAAACGGTGACGTAAGAAACGGCAAATTAACCCTTTCTCAATTTGAAACACACGCAAACTTTACAAAAACTCCTGGCTTATTAAAACAATATACAAAGAAAAAATAATCCGATAGGGAGGATTATAAATGGAAAATGAACGAGTAGCGTTAAACGGCGACGGCGCAGTAGGTGTAATGCCCCCTGCGCCCAAGCGCAAAAAACGCATAAACAGAGAGGAAGTAGCCGGTACTTTAATGGCTTCTATTCCTCTAATCGGTTTTTTGCTGTTTGGTTTTTTACCGCTCGTGTTGGCGTTTGCGATGGCGTTTATGGAATTAAGATTTTTCAGCTTCGTAGACGCAACTTGGGTAGGTCTTGCAAACTTTAAAGAGGTAGTAGAAGACCCCATGTTTTGGGAATCGGTAGTTAATACCTTGGTTTTAGGCTCAAGCACGCTTATCAGTTTAGTGCTTTCGCTATTAATCGCTTACCTTTTAAGCAAAAACATTGTGGGCAAAAAGACCTTTAGAATGATATACTTCTTACCTTACGTTTGCTCTGTAGTAGCTATTACGCTTATGTGGAAGTATATGTTCAATACGAACTACGGTATTATAAACCAAATTTTAGGCAGAACGGGCGAAAATCCTATAGACTGGTTGGGAGATTCAAAATACTTCTCTTGGGCAGTTATTATAATGAGCGTTTGGTCTGGCATGGGATACGGCATAATTTTGTTTACAGCGGCTCTTACCGGCGTAAATCAATCTATGGTCGAAGCTTCTAAAATAGACGGTGCAGGGGCGTTTAGAACCTTTTGGAGTATAGTTTTCCCTGCAATTTCACCCACCAGCTTTTATTTATTAGTAATGGGCGTTATAGGCGCTTTACAGTCGTTTGCTGTAACCAACGTTTTAGCACAAAGCGGCGGGCCTAACAGCGACGGCGTAACCATAGTATTCTATTTATACCGCCGTGTATTTGAATATATAGGTAAAATGGGTGTTGCAAGCGCGAGTGCTTGGATTTTAGCACTTATGATTTTGGTAATAACCATTATCCAATTTATTCTTTCAAGGAGGTGGGTAAGTTATGACCAATAACGCATCAGTTACTTCAGGATACAGCTCTGCTCAATTAAAGCGTGCAAAAGCGATTGAAAAGATAGGTAAAATAGCTATTTATACTATTCTTGTCGTGTATGCGATTATAATTATTTTGCCCTTTTCAATCATACTGATAACCTCTTTTAAAAACAGCTACGACGCTTCGGCTGTTGAATGGGTATGGATTCCCGAGGATGGCTTTACTGCCATAGGTTACGTAGACGTATTTACTTATACGGGCAGTAACACTGCGGTTTTACCCACCCTTATTCAAAGCTTTTTAAACACTTTATTTTATATTTTACCACCCACTTTAATAGGCCTTATGACCTCGT
>JAFTIY010000065.1 GCA_017456665.1 Clostridia bacterium
AACACCGTAACTTCAATTGGTGATTATGCATTCTTCGGTTGCAGTGGTTTAACAAGTATTGATATCCCTAACACCGTAACTTCAATTGGTGAGTATGCATTCTCCGATTGCAGAGGGTTAACAAGCATTGATATACCAGACAGCGTAACTTCTATTGGTAATTATGCATTCTCCGATTGCAGAGGGTTAACAAGCATTGATATACCTAACAGTGTAACTTCTATTGGTGGATGGGCGTTTCATAATTGCAGTGGTTTGACAAACGTAGTTATCCCAAACAGCGTAACTTCTATTGGTGGATGGGCGTTCTATGATTGCAGTGGTTTAACTGAAATAACATTGCCCTTTTTGGGAGAAACTAAAGACGGAACAAATAATACGTATTTGGGCTATGTTTTTGGTGCTGATGAGTATGCAAATAATAACTACTATACGCCAAAATCGCTTAAAAAGGTGATAATAACAGGTGGTTCTTCTATTGGTGATTATGCGTTCTATAGTTGCAGAGGGTTAACAAGTATAGAAATACCAGCCAGCGTAACTTCTATTGGTAAATATGCATTCTCAGAATGTAGTGGTTTAATAAGTATAGAAATACCAGGCAGCGTAATTACTATCGGTGAGTATGCGTTTTCTAATTGCAGTGGTTTGACAAACGTAGTTATCCCAAACAGCGTAACTTCAATTGGTGATTATGCATTCTTCGGTTGCAGTGGTTTAACAAGTATTGATATCCCTAACACCGTAACTTCAATTGGTAATTCTGCATTCTCAAGATGCAGTGGGTTAACAAGTATTAATATTCCTAACAGCGTAACTTCAATTGGTGTTGAGACGTTTGCTCGGTGTGGTGGGTTAATAAGTATAGAAATACCAGGCAGCGTAACTTCAATTGGTGAAGGGGCGTTCTCTGGTTGCAGTGGTTTAACAAGTATAGAAATACCAGCCAGCGTAACTTCTATTGGTGCTTATGCGTTCTATGGTTGCAGTGGTTTAACAAGTATAGAAATACCAGCCAGCGTAACTTCTATTGGTGAGTATGCGTTTTCTAATTGTTTTAGACTTGTTGAAGTTATTAATAAATCAAGCCATATCACAGTAACAAAGGGTGGTTCAGATAATGGTCGTATTGGTTATTATGCGCTTGAAGTATATAACGTAGGGGATGAATACCATTCAAAACAGTCTAACGATAACGGCTATATTATTTATACCGATGGAGATGAGAGAATTCTAACAAGGTATATAGGAGATCAAACAGATTTAGTTTTACCATCGTATATTACACAAATTTACGTAGCTGCTTTTTATAGTTGCGGTGGGTTAACAAGTATTAATATTCCTAACAGCGTAACTTCTATTGGTGATTATGCGTTCTATGGTTGCAATAGTTTAACAAGTATTAATATTCCTAACAGCGTAACTTCAATTGGTGTTGGGACGTTTGATGGGTGTGGTGGGTTAACAAGCATTGAAATACCAGACAGCGTAACTTCTATTGGTGACAATGCATTTCAGTTTTGCAGTGGATTAACAAGCATTGATATACCAGACAGCGTAACTTCTATTGGTAGATGGGCGTTCTCCGATTGCAGTGGTTTAACAAGTATTAATATCCCAAACAGCGTAACTTCAATTGGTGATCTTGCGTTTGCTCGTTGTACGGCGCTTAAATCAGTTGTGATACCAGATTCAGTTACATCTATGGGAACTATGGTATTTGATTATTGCGAATCATTAACAATTTATTGTGAGCATAAGAGTCAACCAAGTGGCTGGCATGCAAATTGGAAATTAGGCAACCGGGTTATTTGGGGGTATAACGGCTAAAACCCGCGCTATAAGGCGATTACCTAAAGGTGCTGAAGTTGTGAATTATCGATATGAGTTTTGATAGTAATTATCCTACATATAACGTGATTTATACTATTTATTATTGTAAATAAAACTTAGTTGGGAGGGTTGCGTAAACCTATAAATTTTAATCTTTTGGGTAGGCTAATTTGCCATTATTCTACCCAAGTAGTTTTACGTTTCACGCCTTCCGCCAAAACCGTAAACTAATCGGCTCTTTAGGCTGGGTTAGGTTGTAGTTACTTTTAAAGGAGAGGGGATTGTGAAATTTATTAAAGATAAATATACAGAACTAAGTGTTTTAGATAAACAAAAATATATAAAACTTATTAAAGATAAATTTGAAAGAAAACTGGCTCATGAGTTAGATTTAACAAGGGTTTCTGCTCCGCTGCTTGTAACTAAAGAAAGCGGTTTGCAAGATGATTTAAGTGGTGTTGAGAGAAAGGTTTCATTTGATATATTGGGTGGCAAGGAGCTTGAAATTGTTCAATCGCTTGCAAAATGGAAAAGGGTGGCACTTAACAAATATTCTTTTCCCATCCATAAAGGTTTATATACGGATATGACCGCAATTCGCAGAGATGAAAAAATGGACGAAATTCATTCAATATACGTAGACCAATGGGATTGGGAAAAGGTAATAGTTAGAAATGATAGAACAATTGATTATTTAAAGCGTACCGTTAAAAAGATCGTTAAGGCAATTGCTGACACGAATAGAATTTTAAAAATAAAGGGCTTTGATAGTGTAGATATATATAAAGACGTTTATTTTATAACAAGTCAAGAGCTTTTGGATATGTATCCGGATGCTACCGATAAAGAAAGAGAATATTTAATTACTAAGAAATATAAAACTGTATTTATTATAGGAATTGGTGAGCAATTAAGTAATGGCAAGCCGCACGATACGCGTGCGCCCGATTATGATGATTGGAGTTTTAACGGGGATTTATTAATCTATCACGAAGTGTTAGATATGGCACTTGAAATTTCAAGCATGGGTATTAGGGTTGATAAAGATACGTTAATTAAACAACTAGAAAAAGCAGGTTGTGAAGAAAGGTTACAATACGCTTATCATCAATCAATTATTAAAGAAGAATTACCTCTTACGATCGGTGGTGGAATTGGTCAATCTAGACTATGTATGTTATTACTTGGCCGCGCTCACATTGGCGAGGTTCAAGCAAGTTATTGGGATAAAGAAATATTAATGCAATGTGAAAAATTAAAAATTGAATTATTATAAGCTTTTTTAATAATTCTATTGGATATGTTTTTTAGTTTGACTTTTGCCTAAATTGTTGCCATTTTTAAATTTGCAATCAAAAAATTGGAGCTATATTTTTTCTTGTTGTAAAAAACTAAGGCTTGCATCAAGCGCTTGGCAATACTTCTTAAAATAAATAAGTAATAGTTAAATATAAAAAACTAAATCAAAATTTAACCAAGTAATGCACGAAAAACTGCGCAAGAGGCTCGTTTGAACTTTTTAAGTTCAAGCGAGTTTTTTTGCTTTTATCACGTTTTTGTGTGTTGAAGTTAAGTGTAAAATACAACTGCTAAATGCGTGATAATCGCGTTATAGCCCCACTTTTGCAATAAAAAAGGCCTGAAAAATCAGGCCTAAAATTATATATGGTTAACAATTTTATTTGTTTACGTTTTCTATGAGTAAAAAGTCAAAATCAACTTGTTCAACAAAATCACTTTTTAAAAAGCGAACGTAGTTAAACTTTGCAAAGTTAAAAAGATGAGTTTTTAAAATTACCGGGGTGGGTAGATCCATTTCGTGGCAGATATCGCGAACGTAATCAAAAAAGTCGCTCCACTCCATAACCTCATCTCTTACAAAGTCGTACTTTAGTAAGGTTGCGTTATCTTTAATTGTTCTTGCCCAAAGCTTTACCATGGGCTTATTATACCAAAAAGTGATAAAAAATTCAACCGTTTAAGCTTGGTAATTTAATTATCGCCTTGAGTAATTTGTTTTCCGTCTACGGCGCTTTGGAACAAGCACCAATATCCCTTATTTTCGGGCTCAAAAATATTTTCGGGCAAAAACACGCAATAATTTTCAAATCCCTTTGGTTTTTTACTTTTAACTCCGGGCACGCCGTAAACGAGATAGCACACCTGTCCCATTTCTTTTATAACGCCAACCACGTAATGCCCGTCGGGCGGGTAGGGGATTTTAACCCATTCGCTTTGAGGAATAAGGCTAGAAAATGGGTAAAAAGGCGGGTGGTTTTCAAACAGCCTATCAATTTTATCTTTTACGCTGTAGTAATATTTTGGTTCTTCGCCCTTGCAAGCGCAAGTTTGCTCTTCATAATCGTGTGATAACTCTTCAGTTTTTTTCGTTTCGCACTGCGCTTTGACGCTGTTTGTATCGAAATCATTTTCTTTAAATATTCGCTCATCAATAGCCTCGTTTTTAATGTTTTTTTCTTCACCGTAGTAGTCGGTTAAAGCAATAGCATCGTCGTCGTATTGCTCGTCGGTTGTGGGCGCAAAATTGTCGTTTTGGTCGTAATTTTTAATTACGTTATCTAAATTTTGTTGCAATAGTTCGTTATTTAGCTGTTTTTTTTCGCTTTTATTTTTATCAAAAGGGATTGCGATTTTTTCGTTTTCACAAGCTTTGTCGTATAAAAGCTTAGTCTCGCTTTCGCCGTTTTTAATTTTTGTCTTTTTATCTTTAGCCTTCTCCGCATAAAATTTTGTAAACTCCGAAATTTTAACTATATTATCAAGTAACGATCCGAATGCAACGGGTGTAACGGTTTTTCCGTCAAAAAACAAAACGAGCGCAGCAAACCCTTTTGCCAACTCTAATCCTTCGCTGTTAAAATACTGTTTACAGGGTGGATTTTCTAACTCGAATGCTCGCATATTTTTGTTTTGGTCGCTAATAACTATCGCGTAATTTCCGTTATTTAGCGGGGCAAAGTTTACGGCGAGCAAGCAAAACAAATGCTCATTTTTGTTTTTTTCACATTTTAAAAGTCCGTTTACCTTACCTCCGTCTGCACCGAATCCGCTTGAAAAAGGGCGAAGTATTAAAGTTTTAGTTGAAAAAACGCTCATAAAATAATTACTCCGAAAATTGCTACCGTAATTCGTAATCATTATACTATATTGCGCGGGGGTAAAAATTATGATAATAGAAATAAAACTGTCGTTTTTTGCAAAAAAAGACACAACATTTAAAAATTTTTAAAAAACCGTTTACTTTATCATTAATTTGTGCTAAAATAGTATTGGTGAAGATTGGGCATTGATTATAAAACACCTCGCATTTCACACTTTTTAAAGCACGGTTGCTTTAATTATGTGATTTAAAAGGTGAATATTGTTCACTTTTACTAAATCGTTATTAAAGTTAAAAAATAAAAACGGATATTAATTTTGGAGGCACTAAATGGCACAGGAATTTACTACCAACAAACAAGTTTTAAAGTTTGTTGAAGAAAGCGTTGCTCTTTGCAAACCCGATAACGTTGTTTGGATTACGGGTGACGAAGCACAATACGAAGCATTAAGGGAAGAAGCTTGCTCTACCGGCGAAATGATTAAGTTAAATCAAGAGCTTTTACCCAACTGCTATCTCCACCGTTCAGCAGTTAACGACGTTGCTCGCGTTGAAGGCAGAACTTTTATTTGTACCAGAAAGGAAGAAGACGCAGGCCCCATCAATAACTGGATGGATCCTCAAAAGGCATATAAAGAAGTGGGAGCTATTTTTGAAGGCGCTATGAAGGGTAGAACTATGTACGTTATTCCCTTCTCGATGGGCGCAGTTGGCTCTAAATTCTCAAAAATCGGTATCGAACTTACCGACTCTATTTACGTAGTTCTTTCTATGAAGATCATGACCAGAGTTGGTCAAAACGTTTTAGATGCTCTTGGCGACAGTAACGACTTCGTTCGCGGTCTCCACTCTAAAGCAGATCTCGATGCAGAAAAGAGATATATTCTTCACTTCCCCGAAGATAACACCATTTGGTCTGTTAACTCCGGTTACGGCGGAAACGTTCTTTTAGGTAAAAAATGCTTTGCGCTCCGCATCGCTTCTTTCCAAGGCAAGAACGAAGGTTGGATGGCTGAACACATGCTTATCCTCGGTATCGAAAATCCCCAAGGCGAAGTTAAATATATCGCAGCGGCTTTCCCCTCTGCATGCGGAAAAACCAACCTCGCTATGCTTATTCCTCCCGAAATTTACAGAAATAAGGGATATAAAGTATGGTGCGTAGGCGATGATATCGCTTGGATCAGAGTTGGCGAAGACGGCAGACTTTGGGCTATCAACCCCGAAAACGGATTCTTTGGCGTTGCTCCCGGAACTAACATGAAGTCTAATCCCAACGCTTTACTTTCTACTAAAAAAGATTCAATCTTTACCAACGTTGTTCTCAATCTCGAAAACAACACCGTTTGGTGGGAAAGTATGGATAAAAATCCCCCCAAGAACGCTCTTAACTGGAAGGGCGAACCTTGGAATGCTGAAAGCGGCGAAAAGGGCGCTCACCCCAACAGCAGATTTACTGCTCCCGCAATTAACTGCCCCTGCATTAGCAATCAGTTTGAAGCGGCTAACGGCGTTCCTCTTTCTGCAATCGTGTTCGGCGGCCGCCGCGCTAAAACCGCTCCGTTGGTTTACCAATCAAGAGATTGGAATGCAGGCGTATTCGTAGGCTCTATCATGGCATCTGAAACCACCGCTGCAGCTACCGGTGCAGTAGGCGTTGTTCGTCGCGATCCTATGGCTATGAGACCTTTCGTTGGATACAACATGGCAGATTACTTTGCTCACTGGGTAGAAATGGGCAAAAAGATTACCAATAAACCTCAAATCTTCAACGTTAACTGGTTTAGAACAGACGATGAAGGTAACTTCATTTGGCCCGGATTCGGCGATAACCTCCGCGTTCTCGAATGGATCTTAAAACGTTGCGACGGCGAAGTTGACGCTAAAGAAACCGCTATCGGTTACGTTCCTTATGCTAAAGATATTAACATCGAAGGTTTAGAGGGTATAACCGAACAAACCATCGAAGAATTAACTACCGTTGACAAGGAAACTTGGACTGAAGAAACCAAGGGAATTGAAGAATTCTACGCTCAATTTGGCGATAGATTACCCAAAGAACTCAGCGAAAACCTTGCAACATTAAAAGCAAATCTTAATAAATAATTAAAAGAAAAAATAAAAGACGGCAGAGTTTTTTCTGCCGCCTTTTTTATGTAAAAGTATTGTTAATCGACTTATAGCCATACTTTTTAATGTGTATAATAACTGAAATTTATTTGCATCACTAAAATTTAAGTAAAAAACTTTTTTCTCTTCATTATCCGCCGTAATTAAAAAACAGGTAGAAATTATATCGCAAAAATAATCCTTCCGTTATTATTTTGTTTACCAAACGCTCTTATTTTAGATTTATAAAGTGCCGATAATCGACTTATAGAGGGGCTTTTGGGTTTTTTAATAATTGTTTTAAAGGTGTTTTACGTTTAAATAAAAACTTTACGGTTATTATAATAGTTAATAGATTATTGAGCTCAACTTTGCAAAAAACATTGGATTAATGTAACGGTATAAGCCGTAAATATGTTAAGCGTAAAAATAAAAAGTGAGTCTATAACGCGATTAACGGCTATTTTAACGAAACTCCTTGGGCGTTTTTCCCGTAATTTTTTTAAATTGTTTAGAAAAGTATTGCAAATCTAAAATACCGCAGTATTGCGAAATCGTTTGAACTTGGAGCTTTGTGGTTTTTAATAAATGAACAGCTTTGTTAATGCGTTCGGTTAAAATAAAGCGCGTAATAGTTTTTCCCGTTTCTTTTTTAAAAATTGCCGAAAGGTAGCCTTTGCTTACGTTTAACTGTTTTGCTATTATCGAAAGGCTAAGTTGCTCTTGCAAATTATTCCAAATATAAATTGCACCTTTTTCTACGATCGGCGAATAATTTTTGGTATTTGCTTGATTTACCAAACGGCAATAGGTATAAAATATTTCTTTAATCATTTCTATACATTTGCGTTCTGACGAAAGACCCTCTATCCTTCTCGCAAAGGAAGAGGAGGTTGCGTCTAGATAGTATGGATGAACGCCGCCGTTTTCAGCTGCTTTACGAAGCAACGTATTTGAAATTATGCAGTAGTTTTTCATTTCACGCAAGACGTCTGCTTGGCGAAGGTTAAACGAAATTTCGTTAAATGAAGAAATAATATGGCCAACTTTACCCAAATTTCCGGTAGAAACGGCTTCGATTAATCCGTTTTCGTACGAATAGCGCTCCTCCATAAGCTCTACGCTTGCCATTTCTACGGTGTTTGAAACTATACCGAAAACGTTTTCGATGCTGTTGGTGTAATATGGGCTTGCATCAATAATTTCAGATACGGCGTAATCTGCAGTTCCCCAAATTGATTCACAATAGCTCTCGATTAGGTAAAAAAGATGACTTTCTTTGTTTAAAATAGGTAAAAGCGAAAAATATTGCTCTAAGCTTTTTTGCCTAGAAGGTGGAACTTTATTTATTTCGCCTATTTCGAGCATGCGTTCGGGTGTAAAACGCTCGTAAATCATAGGCCCGATTACCGTTAAGTCTTTTTTGCCGCTACTTCCGGCGTTCAAAAATGCCACGTAGCTAATAGAAAAGGTATTGGTTACTCTTACTATCTCGCGTTCGTTAATCCCTTCAATCTGTTTAAAAAGATCGCAAAGCGCCAAATATTCTAGCGAATCGGCATTTTGCTTGCATTTTATTATATCTGCTATTTCGCTCTCTTTGTAAATTTTTACGGGCACGCGAAATTTTTTTAGAGTGCTTTCCATAAGAGCAAATTCTTTTTTAAATTTCATTTTCCACTCCTCAAATAAAGCTCAGTGGCCTATATAAATATAAGCGCTTACGTTATGCTTATAAAAAAAAATTATAACTTTTGTATATTTTAAGTGCAATCGGAATAATACTATCCTCAAGCCTATTATACCACGATTTATATTGTAAAACAAAGTGTTTTTTGGTAATATATATTAAAAAAATACAAAAAATAATTAATTTTGTTCTAACGCTCATCATTAATAATGGTTATACTTGTAGTTGATGGGCTTTACGTGCGCATACGTATAATTATTTTTAAGGCTTTTAGTTTTACGTTTTATCTCTAAACGCCTTTTATATGCGCCTACAAAGGAGAATACACGGAACAAGCCGTGATCTTAATAAACAAAAAGAGGGATGCTGATGAAAAAAACTCGTCAACTTGACGCAAAGGGTTACCCCAAGTTTGGCATTATGGATAAGCTTGCTTATGCAGCGGGCGATCTTGGCTGTAACATGAGCTTTGCGCTCAAAGGCACAATTCAAACTTTCTGGCTCGTTTTCATGACTATGGAAACCGGCTTACTTTCTGCGCTTTTACTCGTAGTGCAGATTTGGGATGCTATTAACGACCCGATGATCGGTACTTTGATCGACCGCGATCAAAGAAAGTATAGAATGGGTAAATTTAAAACCTATATACTTATCGGTGCAATCGGCTTGTTAGTTGCAGGCGCGCTTTGCTTTATACCTCTTCCCGATGCAAAAGCAATAACAAAATCGATTTTATTCGTTTTAGGTTATATTGTTTGGGATGCTTGCTATACGATTGCTAACGTTCCTTACGGCTCGATGCTTTCGCTCGTTACCGAAGATAACGTTGAAAGAGCACAACTCTCACTTTGGAGAAGTATCGGCAGTATGGTTGGTAACATTCTTCCCATGGTTATTCTTCCCATGCTCATTTGGAAAGACCACACCTACGACGGCACCGGTATCATTCCTAATCTCGACGGCGTTTACCACACCAACCCCAAAACGGGTGAGGCGTATAAGATTGGCGAAGTAATGCTTAATCCTCTTACAAATCAAAAGGTTCAAAACCTTCTTGGTGATAGGGTATTCTGGGCTGCTCTTATAATGGGTATTCTCGGCTTTATCTTCTTTATCTTCATGATAAGAAAGATAACCATTCGTGTTGACGAAAAGAGCGTTAAAATTGAAGAAGGCGGTCAAAAGACCAACGTATTCAGATCATTCGGCACTTTCATGAAAAACCGTCCTGCCGTAGGCGCAACGATTGCTGCAATGGCAATGTTCCTCGGCATGAACTCTGCATCTACCGCAACTACCATAATGTTTGCTACTTACTTTGGTAAGGCTGACCTTTCGGGCGTTGCTTCTGCTATAGGTTTTATTCCTATGTTCCTCTTTATGCCCTTTATTAGAAAAATCGTTACAAAGATTGGTAAAAAAGAGGCTTCTACAATTGGTGCTATAGTTTCACTCGTGGGTGGCGTTTTAATGTTCGTATTCCCGATGATAAGCAACACCGATATAGCTTTAGTGATGTATATCGTTGCACTTTCTATTTTCGGCATCGGTATGGGCGTTTACACCTGCGTATCTTGGGCAATGATGGCAGACGCTATCGATTACAACGAATGGAAATTCGGCAAGCGCGAAGAAGGCACCGTATATTCACTCCATTCATTCTTCAGAAAGCTCGCTCAAGGTATTGGGCCCTCAGTAGTTCTTCTCATCATGGGAGCTTTAGGCTATATTTCTGAATTAGGAACGGTTGGTCAAAGTCCTCAAACGGCTGCAAACATGTGCTGGTTGGTTGCAGGATTATATTTATTCAGTGCAATTTTACAGTTTGTAAGCATCGCGTTCGTTTATAATCTCGATAAGAAAACGCTTGACACCATGACCACTGAATTAAAAGAAAGAAGACAAGCTGAACAAGCTTTAGAAACAGTAGTTGAAACTGCTGATAATGGTGCTATAGGCTAATATTTAAGCAAATTTAATGCCCGACGGTATTAGCCGTCGGGCGTAGTCATAATCAAGAAAAACAAGGATAAAAATATGAGAAAAATTTTAAACCTAAACGAAAACTGGCAATTTTATAAGGCCACTACTTTAAACGCAAGCAAAGAAAACGGTGAGCAAATTAATCTTCCTCACTCTTGGAACGCACTCGACGGGCAAGACGGCGGAAACGATTACTATCGCGGCACTTGCTTATACGTTAAAAATATAGCAAAGAGCGAGTTAGAACAGGGAATGCGCTGCTATCTTGAAATTAACGGCGCTAACTCTTCGGCTATAGTTTATTTAAACGGCGAAAAGCTTGCCTCTCACGACGGCGGTTATTCTACCTGGAGGGTCGATTTAACCGATAAATTAAAGGAAGAAAACGAGCTTGCTATAGAGGTTGACAACGCCGCAAACGACAGAGTATATCCCCAAATGGCAGACTTTACCTTTTACGGCGGCATATATCGCGACGTTAACTTAATCTTCGTTGAAGATACCCACTTCGACCTTGAATATTACGGTGGTAAGGGTGTTATGGTTACCCCCTCAATCGAAGGCAAAAACGCAAACGTACAAATTAAAACCTTCGTTAAAAATCTTAAAGATAGCGATACCTTCGTTTACGAAATTTACAGTGGCGAAGACCTTATCGTTAAGTGCGATTCTCATGAAGAAACAGAAAACTTAACCATCGAAAACGTTCGCCTTTGGAATGGTAGAAAAGATCCGCATTTATACACCGCAAAGGTTAGCATAATGCGCAATAACGAAGTTATAGACCAGCTTTTAATACCTTTTGGGTGCAGAACGTTCGAGATTAATCCCGAAAGAGGCTTTATATTAAACGGAGAAGAATATCCTTTACGAGGGGTATCTCGCCACCAAGATAGATTAGGTGTAGGTAACGCTTTAACCAAGGCTCATCACGAAGAGGATATGGATCTTATTTGTGAAGTAGGCGCAACTACTATTCGTTTAGCGCACTACCAGCACGATCAGTATTTTTACGATTTGTGCGACCAACGCGGTATGGTGGTTTGGGCTGAAATTCCATATATTTCGAAGCATCTTCCCAACGGAAGACAAAATACTATTTCTCAAATGAAAGAGCTCATTACTCAAAACTACAACCATCCTTCGATAGTAGTTTGGGGGCTTTCTAACGAAATTACCATGGGTGGCGAAGGTGATGCCGATCTTATCGATAACCACTACGTTTTAAACGATTTAGCGCACGAAATGGATAGTACCAGACTTACCACCATGGCTTGCGTTTCGATGTGCAGTATGGACGCGGCTTACGTTCAAATACCCGACGTTGTTTCTTACAACCATTATTTTGGTTGGTACGGCGGAGATACCAGCATGAACGGTCCTTGGTTTGATAAATTCCACGCAAAATTCCCCAATAAGCCAATTGGCGTAAGCGAATACGGATGCGAGGCTCTTAATTGGCACACCTCTAACCCCGTTCAAGGCGATTATACCGAGGAGTATCAAGCTTATTATCACGAAGAACTTATCAAACAGCTGTTTACCCGCAAATACATTTGGGCAACTCACGTTTGGAATATGTTCGACTTTGGTGCAGACGCTCGTGCAGAGGGTGGCGAAAATGGCCAAAACCACAAGGGCTTGGTTACCATGGACAGAAAGTATAAAAAAGATTCGTTCTATGCGTATAAAGCATGGCTTTCTAACGAGCCCTTCGTTCATCTTTGCGGAAAGAGATATATCGACAGAGTTGAAGACGTTACCAAGGTTACAGTATATTCAAATCTCCCCGAGGTTGAGCTTTTCGTTAACGGCGTGAGCATTGGCAAAAAGCAAAGCGCAGAGCATTTCTTCTATTTCGACGTTAAAAACGTAGGCGAAAGCACTTTAGTTGCCGTTAGCGGCGATTATAAAGACGAGGGTAAGATTCGCAAGGTTGAAACAATGAACGAAGACTACGTTCTTAAAGAAAAGGGCGCGGTATTAAATTGGTTCGACGTTGAAGCGCCCGAAGGCAGATTTTCGCTTAACGATAAGATTAGTGATATTTTAGCTACCTTACGCGGTAAGCTTTGGTTTGCAAAAATCGGCATGAAAATTAAAAAGATGCTCGGTGGCGGCAAAGAAAAGAAGGGAGCTGCTGGCTTTGAACTTTCTGAAGATATGATGAAAATGATGGGCGGCTTTACCGTTTTACGTTTAACTAGCCTTATGGGCATGATGGATATAAGCTTTACTAAAGAAGAGCTTCTCAAAATGAACAAACAGCTCAACAGAATTAGAAAACCTAAAAAATAAAATGAAAAGTTTTTTAAACGAAGATTTTTTACTTAATAATCAAACGGCGCGCTCACTCTACCACGAGTGCGCCTCAACGTTACCAATAATAGACTACCATTGCCACGTGAGCCCCAAAGAAATTTATGAGGACCTGCATTTTGAAAACATTACGCAGGTGTGGCTTTACGGTGATCATTACAAGTGGCGCATCATGCGCTCTAACGGAGTTGAAGAAAGGTTTATTACGGGCAACGCTACCGACAAAGAAAAGTTTTTTGCGTTTGCTTCGGCACTATCAAAGGCGATAGGTAATCCGATGTACCATTGGTGTCATTTGGAGCTTCAAAGATATTTTGGGTATTACGGAGTTTTAAACGAAAACACAGCCGAAGATGTGTGGAATTTAACCTGCCAAAAGTTAAAGTCGCAAGATATGGGCGTTCGCGGGCTTATTCAAAAGAGCAACGTTTGCTTTATAGGCACTACCGACGATCCCATAGATAGCCTTGAGTGGCACGTTAAAATTAAAGAGGATAAAAGCTTTAATACGGTGGTTGCGCCCTCGTTTAGGCCTGATAAAGCGCTTAATATCGAAAAGACTGAGTGGTGTAACTATATAGAAAAATTATCACTCGCGTGTGGCTTTGAAATTAACGGGTTGCAAAGCCTTAAAAGTGCGATTAACGCGCGTATAGCCCACTTTTTGGCGTGTGGCTGTAAGGCAAGCGACCACGGATTAGATTACGTTTTTTATCGTGAGGCTACAGATAGCGAGGTTGATTTAATTATTAAAAAAGCGTTAAACGGCGAGGCCGTAAGCGTTGAACAGACTGAAAAGGTAAAAACAAATTTACTCGTTCACTGCGCAAAGCAATATGCGCGTTTGGGTTGGGTAATGCAACTTCACTTTAACTGCATGCGTAATCCCAACAGTACGGCGTTTGAAAGGCTTGGCCCGGATAGCGGATTTGATTGCATCGGCCCGAACAACTCAAGTAAAGCGCTTGCGCAACTTTTAGACGCGCTTTACAAAAGCGAAAGTTTACCTAAAACTGTTTTATATAGTTTAGACGGTGGAGATAACGCCTTTTTAGATACCTTAATAGGTGCTTTTCAAGGAGTTGGAGTTGCAGGTAAAATGCAACACGGAAGCGCATGGTGGTTTAACGACAACAAGCAGGGGATGCGTGAACAGCTTATAAGCCTAGCAAATTTAAGCTTGCTTGGCAACTTTATAGGTATGCTTACCGATTCGCGCAGTTTTTTAAGCTATACCCGCCACGAATATTTCCGCAGAATTTTGTGTGGTCTTATAGGCGAATGGGTAGAAAACGGCGAATATCCCAACGATTGTGAGCAGCTCAAAAAGCTTGTAAGCGCAATTTGTTACGATAACGCTTTTAAATATTTTTCGCTTAAATAAAGGAGTAAAATTATGCCTATGCAAATGACTTTTCGCTGGTATGGCGAAGGTAACGATAAAATAAGCTTACAAGATATAAAGCAAATTCCCGGGGTAAGCGGGATCGTATGGGCTCTACACGATAAAATGCCTGGCGAAGTATGGCAAGAAGAAGAAATTGCAAGTGTAAAAGCCCAGCTCGATAAATACGGCTTTAATATGGACGTGGTTGAATCGGTAAACGTTCACGACGACATAAAAATAGGCTTACCCACACGCGATTTATACATTGAAAACTACAAGCAAACCATAAAAAATCTTGCAAAATTTGGCGTTAAGGTTATTTGCTACAACTTTATGCCCATATTCGATTGGACAAGGTCAGACCTTTTCCATCCCGTAGGCGACGGATCTACCGCGCTATTTTACGAAAAGGGTATGATTCAAGAGGATTACAACGCTATGGCGAAGTATATTTTGGATTTTACCGAAAAATATAATATGTCTTTTCCCGGATGGGAGCCTGAAAGAATGGCAAAGCTTGACCAGTTGTTTAAGCTTTACGAAGGAATAGACCACGAAAAGCTTTGGCAAAACTTAAAATATTTTCTCGAGGCAATAATGCCTACTTGTGAGCAAACGGGCATAAAAATGGCTATTCATATGGACGATCCGCCTTGGGATATTTTCGGACTTCCGCGATTACTTGTAGATGAGCCGAGTATCGATAGGTTTTTAAAGATGGTAAACCATCCTTGCAACTGTTTAACTCTTTGCTCGGGTAGCTTAAACGCAAATCCCAATAACGACGTTGCAAAAATAGTGTATAAACATTGCGATCGCATTGCTTTTGCCCATATTCGCAACGTTAAGCATTTTGAAAACGGAGATTTTTCAGAGGCAAGCCATCGCGACTGCGACGGCGATACGAGAATTTTAGATATTTTAAAGGCATATCACGATTGTGGCTACGAGGGATATATTCGCCCCGACCACGGCCGCCATTTATGGGGTGAACAGCCCGGAACGGTGCGCCCCGGTTACGGTTTATACGACAGAGCGCTTGGCATAATGTATATGTTAGGTGTTTGGGATATGCTCGATAAACTTGACAATAAAGGCTAATTGATGGTACAATAAATTGAATTTAAAGTTAGGAGAAAAGTTATGATTAAACTTCCACTTAATATAGACTACGGCGGAAAGGTTGTAGTCGTTACCGGTGCCGGTGGGCTTATATGCGGGGCTATGGCTCGCGCGTTTGCTCAATGTGGAGCAAAGGTTGCGGCTTTAGATCTTAACGAAGATGCAGTAAAAAAACTTGCCGATGAGCTTACGGCTGAAGGATTTATTTGTAAAGGCTACAAAGCAAACGTTTTAGAAAGCGAGGCGCTTGAAGAGGTTCATCAAGCTGTTTTAAACGATTTAGGTCCTTGCGATATTTTGGTGAACGGAGCAGGCGGCAACAACCCCAGGGCTACTACCGATAACGAATATCAGCATGAGGCGGTAGAGGGTAAAAAGTCCTTTTTCGATTTAGATAGTGCGGGCGTTGATTTCGTGTTTAAGCTAAATTTTCAAGGAACGCTACTTCCCACTCAAGCATTTGCAAAGGATATGGTAGCTAAAAAAAGCGGCTGTATTTTAAATATTTCTTCGATGAACGCGTATATTCCGCTAACAAAAATCCCCGCATATTCTGCAGCAAAGGCTGGTATTTCTAACTTTACGCAATGGCTTGCCACTCACTTTGCGGGCACGGGCATTCGTTGTAATGCAATTGCTCCCGGATTTTTAGTTTCTGCACAAAACAAAGCGTTACTCTTTAACGAAGACGGCACGCCTACGGCGCGTTCTGCTAAAATTTTGAACGGAACTCCTACTAAAAGATTTGTTGACGCGGAAGAGCTTTTGGGCGCAACGCTCTTTTTATGCGATGATAAATGCGCATCGGCAATTACCGGCGTAGTTCTTCCTATCGACTGCGGCTTTGCTGCATATTCGGGGGTGTAATATGGATAAATATATACCTGTAGTAGTTATTAAAGAGCTTGGCGAAACCGATAAAATTTTATCTGCTTTACAAAAAAGTGGCATTAACTGTGCTGAAATAACGTTTAGAACGGCTTGCGCAAAGCAGGCTATTGAGTACGCTTGTAAAAATTATCCCGATATGAATATCGGTGCGGGAACGGTTATAAACGAAGAGCAGTGCAAGGATGCAATAAGTGCAGGCGCTAAATTTATAGTATCGCCCGGGCTTTCGGTTGCGGTTGCAAACGTTTGTGCTCAAAATAATATTCCTTATTATCCCGGTTGCGTAACCCCCACCGAAATTATGCAAGCGCTCGATTTAGGTATAACGGTTGTTAAATTTTTCCCAGCAAACGTTTACGGTGGATTAAAGGCGTTAAAGGCACTTTCTGCACCTTTCCCACAGGTTAAATTTATTCCTACCGGCGGGGTAGACAGAAGTAATATAGACGAATTTTTGGCGTTTGATAAGATTTATGCTATCGGCGGATCTTTCTTCGTTAAAGAAGCACTTGAAAAGGCGGAGGCTAACGATTAATGAATAAGGTTGTAACTTTTGGCGAGCTAATGTTAAGACTCGCTCCCGAGAACTATTTGCGTTTTGTGCAAAGCGATAAATATCAAGCAACTTTTGGCGGGGCAGAGGCTAACGTAGCCGTTTCACTCGCAAATTACGGGTTAAACGCTTGTTTTGTAACCAAACTTCCCGCTCACGAAATAGGGCAAGCAGCAGTAAACTCACTGCGCAAATTCGGCGTAGATACCTCGCTTATCGTTCGCGGTGGCGAAAGAGTTGGTATTTACTATTGCGAAAAGGGTGCAAGTCAGCGCCCCTCTAAGGTTATTTACGATAGGGCGTATTCTTCTATCGCTATGGCAAACGCCGATGATTTTGATTGGAACGCTATTTTTAACGGCGTAACTTGGTTTCATTTTACGGGTATTACTCCCGCTTTAAGCGATAACGTTGCTCAAATTTGCTTAACCGCTCTTAAAGTTGCTAAAGAAAAGGGTATAACCGTTTCGTGCGATTTAAATTTCCGCAAAAAACTTTGGTCAAAACAAAAGGCGGGGCAGGTAATGGGCGAACTTTGCCACTATATTGATTACTGCATCGCCAACGAAGAAGATGCTAAAGACGTTTTTGGCATCGAGGCAGAAAATACCGATATTTACGGCGGTAAGTTAAATCACGAGGGCTATATTTCAGTTGCAAAACAACTCACTCAAAAATTTAACTTTAAAGGAGTTGCCATTACCTTGCGCGAAAGTAAGAGTGCTAACGATAACGATTGGTCAGGTATGCTTTATACCGAAGGTCAAGCGTACTTTAGCAAAAAATATTCTATGCATATCGTAGATAGGGTTGGCGGCGGAGATTCTTTTGGTGGCGGTTTAATTTATTCGCTATTAAACGCATTTGAGCCTCAGCAGGCAATAGAGTTTGCCGTTGCCGCAAGTTGCTTAAAGCATACGGTTGAGGGCGATTACAACTTGGTTTCTGTTAGCGAAGTGTTAAACCTTGCCGGTGGAGATGCAAGCGGCCGAGTTCAAAGATAAAAAAGGGTTTATATACTTCACATCTAAGCCTTATTTTAGGTAACAAATAAAGCGTTTTTTACCCTTTTTAAAAATTAACCATTGTTTGCAATATATCTAAAAGCGTAACGATTATATACGTTGCGCTTTTTTATTGTTTTTAAATAAAAAGTAGGGCTATAACGCGATTAACGGGGTGTTTTAGTGGAGTGATTTATATCATTAAATTAACTAGATTCTTCGACTTCGCTCAGAATGACCGAAGAAAATAATATTCAACTTGGTTTTTAACTCAAAAGTAGGGCTATAACGCGATTAACGGGCTATTTGTGATTTTTTAGTTTTATTTGCGCCTATCTATGAGTTTTGAGTAACAAAAAATGCAAAAGCATGGCTATAACGCGATTAACGGGGTGTTTTGTTAAAAATCATATAAAAAACAAGATAAAAGCGGAGCGAAAAATTTTTCGCTCCGCTTAAGTTTTGCTTTTATTGTGCGTTTACAACCGGATTTCCGTCTTTATCATAATGCCATTCATCTGCATAGTAAACCTTTGCGGTTTCTACAGCAAACTCTTCATGCCAACCCTCTGGTTTAGATGGTGCTTCGCAAAAAACAGATGTGCAGTTAAAAGCGTCACTTCCTATTTGTTTTACGCTTTTAGGAATTACTATTTGTTTTAAGCTTATACAATCAAAAAATGCTAATGATGCTATGTACTCAAGCCCTTCATTTAGATAAACGCTTTGTATTTCATGTTGAAAAGAAAAACAAAGAGTTCCAATTCTCAAAAGCTCATCATTACAAATGACTTTATGAATTTCTGACTTCCACCCTAAATACCCTCCAAGGCTGGTTGTGTTTGAAG
The DNA here is from genome assembly GCA_017456665.1 of Clostridia bacterium. Classification (GTDB taxonomy): domain Bacteria; phylum Bacillota; class Clostridia; order Christensenellales; family Borkfalkiaceae; genus HGM11416. The sequence continues at coordinate 18,861 of JAFTIY010000065.1, forward strand.
GAATGCTAAATATATTGTTTTGTATTTCACAATAGTCAACGCTTAACAAAGTTTTTTCATCTGAAGTATAAACCATATCACCAACATAAACTATTTCATCTACAAAAGGATAAAAACCTACGTGATCAATAAGAAAATAATCGTTATATTTAACAAAATTTATAATTTTATCTCCTGCATATCGACTAAAATCTTTTTCGTTTCCTTTAAATGCAATAAGAACCGCTTCTTTGTCGTTTTTGGCATAACAAACTTCTTCAAATGAGGGAATGCCATAAATTCGCTTTATTGACCTATATTCGTCATCGCTTATTTTACTTCTATCGGCAAAGAAAAATTCATATTCTTCTTCAGGGTAATAGTAGGCTAAAAACTCATCAAAATATTCTTTATCTTCTAAATATTTTTTTTCTAACGGCCCTGCATTAAAATGAAATAGTGAACAACCGCTAAAAATTATGTTAGCAGAAAATGCAATTATAAAAGCTAAAATTATACTCGTAATTTTTTTCATTGTGTTCTCCTTTACCAAACAGGATTCATTAAAGCTTCGTATATCCAATCTCCTTTAAATATATATCGAACATTCGGACCTCCGCCAAAATTATAAAATGCCATTGCCATATTCATAAAAGTATTAGGTCCAAACGCTGCCAAAATAGATCTAATCTTATACTCTCTTGAAAGAGTTCTAGCTCCTTTTGCATATTTGCCTTTATCTTCCGGTAAAGTTAGTATGGGTTCTTTGTGTTCACTTTGGTTTTGTTTTATGTTTTTAATAAAAAATTTTTTTATATTGTTCTTAACAGCTTCTGTAGCGGTTTCTATATTTTGAACTTCTTCTTTTATAACTGGAGCAACTTCTTCTTTTATCTGTTCTCCTAATGAACATAAAACACCGAGTATTAAGAAAATTCCAATCACTAATAAAAGTTCTGGTATAAATCCAGTTGGGTCAACGTACATTATTGGGTTGTTATAGCAATAAGCATACAGGTTTAACCCATGAATACTTTCAGGGTCTAAATAATCAGTAGAGTCGGGTGAAATCCAACGGCAAAGCTCTGGTGAATAATATCTTGCGTTGCAGTAGTATAACCCTGTTTCTACGTCGTAATAATAGCCTCTGTACCTAAATGGGTTTGCGTTTGCAATAGCAGTGTTTGTTGCGCTTAAAATACTGCATTTGCCGTATGCGTCGTATGCGTAGCTTGCAATGCAGTTGTTATTAGCATCGTATATACCTATAATATCGCCAAAAAGGTTTTTGCGATAGGTGTATATTGCTTCTTGATTGTTACTCTTATACGCAAAGCCAATAACACCCGTGCTGTTGTATAAATAGTGGATAATGGTGTTATTGCCCGTTTTTTCGCTAATTAATTTATCGTTTGCATAATAGTAGGTAGTTGTACCGTTAACCGTTGTTTTTTGATACCTTGTGCCGTTTGCGTTATAGCTAAAGTTTACTTGATGTGAGCCAACAGTTATTG